>CAZTGJ010000339.1:0-3533 GCA_964613025.1 uncultured Thermoplasmata archaeon
ATAAGCTTTACTCAGAAAATCCATTGAATTTCCTTATAGGGGTACAAAAAAAATCGGATTGTCCCAACCGTCTGTGGCCGTCAGGATCAGAAAACTCAAAGAAACCGGATGCCTCGATAAACATACTGGTATCAATCCTTTGAAAATGGGCCTGAATGTTGCCAAGGTCGATATCACCTCTACAAATATGGATGACATAGTGAAAATGTATAGGGACTGTCCGTATTTCGCACATTGCTTCACTGTCTCAGGAAAATATAATCTGTGCATTTTTTTGGTAAGCGAGAATATCGAAGCTCTGGAAGCCTGGGTAAATTACCATCTCCGTTCACTGGATTCTGTTTCTGATATCGCTTTCAATTTAATTATGGACTCAGAGAAGAATATGATCATTCCAATGGCCTTCATACCAGGAGTAGCCGAAGATCCGCCGTGCGGGAATCTTTTAATCTGTGAGAGATGTCCCTATTACCAGCGAGGAAGGTGCCTGGGGTGCCCGGCGACAGGAGAAAATAAAGGGTGGTTATCGAGCGACAAATAAGTTTCAGCATTGACAAAAAGCTGGCATCCTTCATCCATAGGTAGGGTCTTGCCTGCGGGGGTTCGAGTTTCCTAAAGCCTTTCATTTCATGGGCCTTGCTCTGCCTGACCGTCACGTACGTTTCGAAGTATCCTCACCCCTTCCCTCTTCCCCCCCAGTAACTTTCAAACCTGTACCAAAAACGCTTTATTTATATAATTCCATAGAATCGCAAGGCTTCAGAGGCGAAACCATGGCTCACAGTACCATCAATCGACTACTCATTTTCCCGCTGATCATTATATTGGCGATATCCTTTACTCCTTTTGACGCAATCGAAGCAGTGGAGAGCAATCACGTAAAAACGAAACTCGAACAGGATGCTGTCACAACCACATATTTCAATCCAAACCCACTACTTGATTTCGAATTGATCTTCTACTCCGAGACCAGGGACTTTGATATCACCATGAATTTTTCCGCAGTGGATAGCGGTGGTGTCTTCGATCCGGCAAACTGGGAGATCACCTTTGACCCGGATGAATTCACCGTGGGATTCAGTGAAGATGTGGTGGTCACAGTCACCATCAGTACGAACCTTACAACTAGTGACAAGGGACGGTCCCTGGAGATCACTGTCTGGGGGGATGTGGCGGACGATGACAGGGATGATATCGACACCAACGCCCAGACCTTCAAAGCAATCATTGCTGAACGTGACGATGTGAAGCTTTCAGTGGATCAGGCAAACGAAAGGAAACTCGTATATCCCCAAAAGGAAACACGGTTCACGGTTTCTATCAAGAATGTCGGATGGTCCGCAAACAGTATCACCCTTTCTGCCAGGATCGTTGACAATAGTGCAGCGAATTGGACCGTACGTGTCATCTACAGCTCATTCGACGGAATGGAATCCCAGGAGATCCGTGAGGGGATCATCAATATTACCTCGCCGGAGACTATAGAACCTGGGGATTATACCCTTGAGATCATAGCGCATGTGGGGGATTTCGGAAGGGATACCCTGAATGTGGAAGCCCGTGTTGCACTTCCGGACCTCAGGATCAAGGAAGTCGTATCCCTTTACAATCCTGCGCTCCATGATACCGAAGTCCAGTTCACGGCCGTTATCGAGAATCTGGGGGGGTATGTTGAAGACATCACGGTGAGAGGTGAGGTGAAAGGCCATGAGAACAAATGGGAACGGCTTCCTGATTCCCACATCGAATCCATCACAAACTATAATGAATCCTCCACTATCCTCACATGGAAAGCTGAGATGACAGATAAAAATAGCTTCTCGGAAACCTGGACCGTTCGGATCACTGTGGATTACCTTTTCTCCATCGACGAGACTGAGGAGGGGAACAACCAGGGAGAGACTACGATCGAGGTCAGGAGTATCGAGAAGGCAACGGTATCCTTCAATCTTGCTCCGGCATTTATGATCCTGGGGATCATGATGGTATTCACTGCCGTTGTTGCTTTTGACAGAAAAAGTTCCCGGAACCGAAAATAATCCGGAAAGCGGGGAAATTGGAAACGTTTTTAGTCAGGAAAGAATATGACCGATATCCCCACGAACCATCCGAGATATCACTCACTCATGATCAGGGAGCGGATCGTCCAGGGAATGAGAGATGGGATCGTTGCCGAGGCAGGACTTATTGCCCACGGCAGAGGGGAAGCACTGGATTACCTCATGGGAGAGGAGACCCTTCCGGAGGCCCGTATCGCAGAGAAGATCGCCGCCCTGAAACTTCGAGACGGATCGAACTCCGTTATCTCGGTGAACGGGAATACCGCGGTGCTCGCTCCGGACGAGATCGTTGAGCTTGCAGAGCTATCCGGATCGAAGATCGAGGTGAATCTTTTTCACAGAACCGAAGACCGGATCTCGAAGATAACCGAGCTGCTGTTGGATGCCGGAGTAAAAGAGGTTCTGGGCGGGAAACCCGATGCATGGATCCCGGGACTGGATTCGGAGCGGGGAAAGTGCTGTGCCGAAGGGATCGGAAGTGCGGATGTCATTCTTGTGCCTCTGGAGGACGGTGACCGGGCTCAGGCGCTGAAGGACATGGGGAAAACAGTGATCTGCATCGATCTGAACCCCCTGTCCCGTACCTCGAATACATCTGATATCTCAATCGCGGACGAAGTAGTCCGTGCTCTCCGGAACATGATAGAATTCCTGAAAGATAACCCTGGGAAGAATGTGTTTTTCATAAAAGATGAGTCAGGGAAGGTGCATTCACTCCATGGCTTTGACAACCAGAAGAACCTTGAGGCCATCATTCACCGAATTGCAAAGAGATTGACGGACCTCCAATCGTAGGTTGAATTGTCTGCACCCCCCTCCCCCCCCACCTATGCATCGTCTCTGCATTATGTTGGGAAATCCCGAATCTGTCGGAAAAAAGGGTCCATGAAAATCGTTGTAATACCAATGCAATCTGTTGGTGATTGTACGATACCTAGATGACCGATCCTTTACCGATAACTCTATAACAAAACAAACAAAAATCCAAGGTCATGAGAAACATAAAATTCTGCCCAACCTGCGGATCAACAAACATCGAATGGGAACTTCCCCAGACATGGTCCCAATGGAGGTGCAGAGAGTGTGGATATCTCGGAGCATTCATCATCGAGGACGGCACTATGGCAGAGCAGATCCGGAGAAGTTATCTCGAAGAGAAGAAGAAAGATGAAGAAATAAAAAATGAGGATATGACGTAAGGGGAATTGAACCCCAAGCCAATGGTTTGATCTCAAACCCAATGCCTTCTCCCCACCCACCCGCCGACCTCAATGTGCGGCTCTCCCTTCAATACATCCACCCTCCCCATCGTCTCCCCACCTCATTAAATATCCCGGTCGCACAAATGAAGGGAAAGCAAGATTCAGTCCGTAAAAAGTGTAAAGAAAGTGTTGATAATAGAATGATTCCGGAGAGTGGCTTATCGATAGTTGATCTTTAGAAAAGTGATTGTAGTTTTATCTCATATGTTGT
>CAZTGJ010000340.1:0-3508 GCA_964613025.1 uncultured Thermoplasmata archaeon
GAAATGTGTACTTTCCAGTGTAGGAGGGCTTCAGATCACTGAACTCTTACTGAAAAATTATCCTTGGGTGATGATCTCATAATACAACCGCTTCCCCTTGAAGGGCCGTCTGCGCAGGTTATCCATGGTCTTCCCTACAACATGCTTCTTGATCTCCACCACGGTCTCGTTATCAGTGATATCGATGGCTCCGATGTTCAAGTCCCACATGTGGTCTCCTCCTGAGAGATATTGGATGAGCTCAAACTGGGTGATACCCTGATCCTCTCCTGCATTGATCTTCAGCTTGATCATACCGAACTCGTCAGCCATGTCATCGAAGTCCCAGACCTTGCGAAGAGGATTCCTTTTGGGACCTCTGCCATCTGTCCCTCTTCCTCCTGGCGCACCATCCCTGCCCCCTGCTCCCTTCTCCCCCTCGGTTGTATTGGGAATGTGCTCCGGGACCTCTTCGAACCCAACCTTTCTGTTCAGGAACCGCTCGATCTCGTTCAGTGCCTTGAAGTTCTCTTTGGAAACAAAGGTGATCGCCCTTCCCTTTGCGCCGATCCGGCCAGTCCGACCGACCCTGTGGACGTACTGTTCCTTATTCTCCGGAACATCATAGTTGAACACATGGGATACCGCAGGGATGTCCAGACCCCGTGCAGCCACATCAGTAGCCACCAGGAATCTGAAGGCTCCTCTTCTGAAATCCTTCATGATCCGTTCCCGCTTCTGCTGCCGGAGATCACCGTGCAGTGCCACAGCCTTGATCCGGAGCTTGTGGAGTCGTTCAGCACAGATATCCACCATGCGCTTGGTCTCGCAGAAGATGATCCCCTGCTTCGGGTTCTCGATGGAAATGATCTGCATGAGGGCCCAGAGCTTGTTCTTTCGGCCCACGCGATAGAAGGTCTCGTCAATATCCTCGACCACCAGTTCGTCACGGGAAAGCATGATCTTCTCGGGATTCCGCATGAAATCTCGGGCCAGCATCTGCACCTCCCCGAGTAGGGTAGCGGTGAAGAGCATGGTCTGCCGGCTCTTTGGTGTGTGTCTGAGGATTCGTACGATGTCCTCGATGAATCCCATATCCAGCATTCTGTCTGCTTCATCCAGAACCACGGTCTGCACATGAGACAGTGATATTGTGTTCCTTCCCAGATGGTCGATAAGTCTCCCCGGGGTGCTCACAACGATATCAGCTCCCTTTTTGAGAAGAGAGAACTGGGTCTGTATCTTCTGACCTCCGTAAATAGGGACAATGTGGGCCTTGGTGAATTTGTTATACCGTCCCATCTCCTTAGCGATCTGGATGGCGAGTTCCCGTGTGGGTGCTAGTACTAATGCCTTCACTCCGAATTCTTCGGGTGCGAAGTTTTCGAGAATGGGGAGTCCAAAGGCTGCTGTCTTTCCAGTTCCAGTCTGGGATTGAACCATAATGTCTCTGCCCTCCAATGCCATGGGGATTACCTGTTTCTGGACATCGGTGGGAGTTCTGAAGTTGATTTGATCAAGAGATTTCTGGATATCATTTTTCATTCCGAAATCTTGAAATGTGTGAATATTTAATGATCGTGGTTTATGCGATCTATGATAATTTTTGCTCATACTGTGCCTCGTTTTTATCCTATCTTCAATTTTCTCTGCTCGGCCTGTTTTGTCATGATATATTTGTCTGGTGGTCAGTTAGAGAGCCTGTAATGAATTTATGTAATGAGATTGCATATTGCATCCTGCAGGTGAAAAACCGGAAGCATAATTAAGGGTGGGAAGGGGGAAGGTTGGATTAGGAATGAAGCATTCAAGGGGAGGAAGTAATTGAAAGAATGAAAGAAAGAAAAAAAGAAAGAAATAACGAATAAAGAGAGATAGGAAGGAAGGAAAGAAAAAAGAACGGAATGAAATGAAAATAATAGAAATAGAAAAGGGGATTATTCCCCTTTCATCTCTTTGATAATGCGGTCTGCAACATCAGCTCTGACCCCTTCCTTGATCAACCGTGCGACCACTTCATCCAAAATCTCAGGTGTGGCGCCAGCGGTTACAGCAAGATTCTTGGCATGGAGCTTCATATGGCCACGCTGTATCCCCTCTGTTGCAAGTGCCCTCATCGCCCCAAGATTTTGGGCAAGTCCAACCACTGCCATTGCCTGTCCCAGTTCGTTTGCGGTCTTGATCCCCAGGATCTTCACAGCAGCCTTGGCTACTGGATGAACCTTGGTTGCACCCCCGATGAGTCCTACAGGCATTGGGAGTTCGATGGTTCCCACAAGGTCACCATTCTCGTTCCTCTCATAGGTCGTAAGAGAGGTATATCGTCCGCTCCGGGAGGCATAGGCATGAGCTCCGGCCTCAACCGCTCGTGTATCATTACCGGTTGCCCGGACGAGTGAGGATATCCCATTCATGATCCCCTTGTTGTGGGTGGCGGCCCTGTAGGGGTCTGCTGCAGCAAAGGCATAGGCATTAATGACACCGTCCACCACATTCTCCCCGCCGATCGCTTCCTTGGTCCAGATAGCTGTGGCACGGGCGAGGCGATGTACAGCAAGGTTGGAGAGGATCCTGAGATAGACCCTCCCTCCGGTGATTTCTTCAAGGTATGGAGCGATGGTTTCGGCCATGGTGTTCACGGCATTAGCACCCATTGCATCCCGGGTGTCCACAAGAAGATGAGTGATAACCATCGGGCCGTTCATGGTATCGATTACTCTGACTTCTACATCCTTGGCTCCGCCTCCGAACTTTACCAGGACCGGATCAACTTTGTTGGCCCGTTCAAGGATCTCATCTTTGTGTGCGAGGATATTCATCTTGGCACCAAATGGGCTCTTTACATCCACTAGCTGGATCTGCCCGATCATTACCGGTTCGGTTGAGCTGGCCTTGAATCCGCCTCCGGGAAGTGTGCGTTTTGCAGAATTGGATGCAGCCGCAATGACCGAGGGTTCCTCAACTGCCAGTGGGATAAGCATTTCCTTTCCGTTGATCATGAAGTTGGTGGCAATTCCCATTGGTAGGTCAAAGGTACCGATGGCATTCTCCACCATGCGGTCAACTGCATCCATTGTAATGCCACCGGTATTGGTGATGGCCTCGCATTCCTCGTCAGTGAGTTCTGCGAACTCCTGAACCTTTTTTATTCTCTCCGCAGGGGGGAGCTTGTAGAATCCTGATATCTGTGAAGTTTTCATAATAACCCGTCCGTAAGCGACGTCAGTCGAATTTTTCTATTAATTCTTTTGGTCATAGATTCGACAGAATTCTAATAATTGACATATCTCAAATGGATTGAGTACATAAATGAGTAGTACGTGTCAAGAGAGTAAATTTTTCTGGATGAATACTATACTGTGCGCTGCACTGTTTGGTGGGATTCCCGATCAATGGTAGATGTATGATTGTATTCATTTTATTGGACATAATTGGGTAAAAAGTGGTATTTCCCCTGGGTGAATTGGTCATCGTGATAGTATTACCGCCAACAAGCGTTGCGGCCATTTTCACCCTTGAGATATGAAGA
>CAZTGJ010000341.1:0-3475 GCA_964613025.1 uncultured Thermoplasmata archaeon
TTAAATTTTACGATGATTAAATATATTTTGGTGTTCTGTTATGAAACACCCTCCTAGGATAATTATTTATGGAACAATATACAAATGTTAATAATTGGTAAAAGAGACCATGGCAGTAAAACGGATCATTGAGGGAACATTCTAACGAGTGACGGATAGTGTGGATATTGTAACTCCTTATTCAATAGCCTTTGGAAACCTTCATTTTTTATTGATTTCCTCATATTCCCGAAGAAAAGAAAGCAGACTATTATCATTATTCTTTTATTATGATTGAAATGCATACGGCGGAAAAGATTAATATAAGAATATCATTGATTTATAGGTTATGCAACTATAACTTACCATAAAGTTTTTTAAGGGGTTTTAGTTGAATACGTAATAAGAGGAATTTAAATGTCTAGATTTACTGGCGTTGCAATTATTACACTATTCATACTCTCAGGAATGATTTTCGCGCTACCCGGTATGGACCCGGTAAGTGAGGCCTCACCCCAGGAGACCAGGGAACATCCCTATGGATGGACCCATCGTCCGGTTCTCGAGCATTTCACCGGACTATCCTGTGGTCCTTGTATGGACGGAGCTCATCCCGATGCTACTCGCCTCTGGGAGGAGGAAGGGTACTCCGAAGGGTATCCATGGAACTACATCGAGTTCCATGAGCTGAACGGTGGAGGGGAGGATGATTTGGCCACATACGATTCATATGATCGGATGAAATACTACCAACCCGGAGTATCCGGAACCCCGTGTCTTGATTCAGACGGAGGTTACGTCCAGCTCGGAGGCTCTCATGCAACGACAGCAGAAGCAACCTATGAAGATATGAAGACTGCTCTGGAAGACTCTGGGAACAGGGATGAAATCAAAAAGGTAAATATCCAAATAGGAACGATATTTGATGGAAATATGTTTACAATAAAAGTTATTGTTGATTATATCCAGAACGATGAGCCATTCTTCCCCTCACCCGACGAGCCATTACCTGATGACACGCTCAACGGACTCCTTCATGTGTTCATGATCGAGGACAACGTTACCGCCTGGAGTAAAACGAATGATGAGTTTGTAACCACCCACAATGTTTTCCGGGAATATGCAATCGAGGGTAAAGAATTTGAGATGCAACCCGGTGACTCAGAGGATTATTATGCCGAGTGGGAGGTTCCCACCACAATGGTAACACGTGATCCCGATACCGGAGATCCTGTAACCGAAGACATAAAAATCCCGGTTAACCCGAATAATGTCTATCCCGTTGCCGTGGTGTACGATCTTGACGACCGATCCTCAGGAAGGGGCGACGGAAGCGAGAATAATGATGGCGATGGAGGTGACGGAACACCCCGCGCCTTGAACTCGGCTACCCCGGCCAGTACCGCTTATGACCTTGACAACAAACCTCCCTCAATCGAAATTATCGAGCCCACTTCTGAGGATGGCAAGATCAAGATCAATGCCCTCATTGAGGACGATGGCAATGAACTCACAGCCGCATTCGTAATCTACCGGGAACTTGGAAAGAATGAATTACAATGGGAGTACAGAGCTCTGACCATTGATGGCGAGGAATGTGATGACGATGTGTGCACCATCGGAAGCGGTGAATCCTATTCAGTCCTCCCCATATCCGACAGTAAAACCGTTGAATACAGTATTGCCGCATATGATGGGAACTGGACAAAAGGAAGTTCTGGGATGAATATTGCTTCGGTTGATAGCGGTGACGATGACGGGATTTCCGTTCTCATGGTCGGAGGAGTCGTTGTTATCCTTGCTCTGATCGGTGCTGGTCTTTACTATAAAAACTCCAGTACTGTGTTGGAAGAAGAAGACGAGGGCGATGATCACGAAGATTATGATAATGTGGAATCCGATCCGGAGGATTCAGAAGAGAATTCCAAAGAAGAAACCGAAGGGGAAGAGCAGGCTGCGGAAGATTACGAGGAGCCAATTTCCGAGGAGTAATCGAGTATAGTTTCTTACTTCCCAACCTCCAATCAGGGATCAGCAACGCCAGCCAATTCCTCTTATTATATCCCTGATCTTCCCCCTCAGAACCCCAAGAATCCTAACGCGTGTGAGAATCAATATTCCCGGATCACCAACCGGTCCGGGGATACCTATTTCTTTTAATATGAAAAGCATGATTCAGTTTCATGTCCAAAATCATGGTTACCGGAGGAGCCGGTTTCATTGCATCCCACATTATTCAGCGCCTTCTTACCGATGGTCATGAAGTCACCGCTGTGGATAATTACGATGACTACTATGACCCGGAAATAAAGCGAAGAAATGTCTCTTTGTATCAGGACGACCCCAACTTCAGCTTCGTGGAGGGAAGTATTCTTGACAAACAACTCATGGACACCATGATCGGAGATGGTGTCGAAAATATTTTTCATGAGGCGGCACAGGCAGGGGTCCGGGCCTCTGTGGAGAACCCCTTCAAACCCCATGAGATTAATGGCACTGGAATTCTGATTCTCCTGGAAGCGGCTGTCAAACATGGTGTCCGGAAGTTCATCAACGCCTCATCATCCTCGGTCTACGGAACCGTGGTCCACCTCCCATTCGATGAGAACCATCCCAACATTCCTGTCTCCCCTTACGGCGCAACCAAGGTCCTTGCAGAGCACTATGCCAGGGTCTACAACGAGATCTACGGCATGGATACCATCTCTCTGCGCTATTTCACGGTATTCGGACCACGAATGCGTCCGGACCTGGCCATCAATATATTCACTCATGCGGCATTGAAGAACGAGACCATCACCATCTTCGGGGACGGGAACAAGACCAGGGATTTCACCTACATCTCAAACATCGTGGAAGGGAACATGAAGGTCATGCATAAGGGAACCGGAGCGTACAACATCGGAAGCGGAAAGCGGGTATCCATCCGGGAACTTGCGGACAAGATCATTGAATACACGGACTCCAGCTCGGATCTTATCTTTAAAGAAGCAGTCAAGGGAGATGCCATTCACACCTGGGCAGATATCTCCAGGGCACAGCAGGAGCTCGACTATCAGGTGGACGTTGATCTGGACGAAGGGCTTAAGAAGTATATCGAATGGGTCAGAGAAACCAATTTCTCCTGATTCCCCTCACCTCATCGAGCGCCACCTTATCGAGCCCTTCGGACTCAACCGGTGCTAAGAACTACGTTCTTCCCATGCACTCAACCGGAACTCACATAAATGCTCATTCCCCCCCCACCCCCTTCCCCCCCCACCAACATCAACCGGAACATAGATATCTGAACGGCAAACCAACGCGATCACACGCCTCACCAGAAGCCAATAACCATTCGAATATCATACTTCCGATAACCCAATGCGGGGGTACCCGAGCCTGGTCAAAGGGGCAGGGCTTAGGACCCTGTTGCTAGGCATTCGAGGGTTCAAATCCCTCCCCCCGCACCAGTTCTAATAGCATAATTTTAAATACTAATTGTAATTTAACCCTT
>CAZTGJ010000342.1:0-3443 GCA_964613025.1 uncultured Thermoplasmata archaeon
AAGTCAATGAGCCGGAAGGCTCAAATTGCACCCGAAGGGTGCTTTTTTTTGACGACTGAATGTTTTATGTTAATGAAGTGATAAATGGCGACAAGAAATTATTTTCGGAGGGGAGGGTGAAGGGGGGGAAGCAGTGACTATTCATAAAGAAAGGGCAAAGCCATCTAATTCCCTCGAATTCGATGGGTTTAGCGTCTGGATTGTTCAATTAATATGAGCTGAAGTTGTTCTCTCACTCATTGATCCAGCCGATGGCCCGGTAGGTAATTCCCGCATCAGTGAGCTTCTCAGGGTTGTAGGTCCGACGACCATCGATCACGATTGGGTTCCTCATGAGAGCCTTGAACATACTTGGTTGGATGGATTTGATCTCCTCCCAATCCGTCTGGATAACCGCGCAATCAGCGTCTTTCAGGGCGTCTTCGATGGAATCCACGTAGACGATCGGCAATGAGCAATCCTGTTTGAACCTCTCCATGGCCTGGGGATCGAACGCTCTGATCACTGCTCCCTCACGATAGAGTGCCTCAATGATGGGCAAAGCTCTTGTTTCTCTGGTGTCATCCGTATCCGGTTTGAAAGCAAGTCCAAGAAATGCGATGGTCTTCCCCTTCAATGTGCCCAATCCATCCAACGCATTGCATACAATATCCACAAGGTGGAGAGGTTGAATCTCATTAGTCTGGAGAACTGAACTGAGAATGGGCATGTCCACATCGAGATCTTTTGAAAGGGAGAGGATTGCCTTCACATCCTTGGGAAAGCACGAACCACCGAAACCGCAGCCCGCATTCAGGAATCGCGGATTGATCCTGTTGTCCAGGCCCACACCCTTCATCACCTCATACACATCGATGTTGAATTTCTCGCAGACCCGTGAGAATTCGTTCGCAAAGCTGATCTTTGTTGCCAGGAGAGAATTCGCGGCATACTTGATGAGCTCCGCGGCCTTGATGGAGACATGGAGGATGGGAATGAAATCTCCGTTTTCGTGCCTATGACTGTCATAGAGATCATGGATCATTCTTCCGCTGCTCTTGTCATGCTCCCCGATGATGACCCTGTTGGGATGCATGGCATCGTACACCGCCTGCCCCTGCCTGAGGAACTCCGGGATCATTACCAGTCCGAAACCAGTATCAACTTTCTTTCCCGAATATTCTTCCAGAAGCGGGAGGACAAGGTCCTCGGTGGTGCCCGGCACAACAGTGCTCTTCGTTCCCACCACGTGATACTCATCCTTGTCCCTGATGGTACTTCCGATACTCTGGGCAGCAGCTACCACCGCGCTCAGATCAGCGGATCCATCGGGGAGGGAGGGCGTACCCACACAGATGAAGGTCACATCGGTATCCCGGATCCTGGAAAAATCAGTTGTGACCGTGAGGAGACCACTCCCGATGCCTTTGGTCAAAAGCGGCTCCAGTCCTTGCTCGAAGAAGGGAGGAACCTTTGTGTTGATCTTCTTTACCTTTTCCTCATCCACATCGATACAGACGGTTTTTATTCCATGGTGGGCAAAGGTGGCACCTGTGACAAGGCCGACGTATCCAGTGCCGATAATCGACACCGAGAGAGTGTGACGAGCTGCATCGTTTCCCATGATTCGGTTACTTTGTTTTGATACATGAAGATTATGCTTTCATTTACTTTCTGATGCTTTCGCTTGATGATACTCTCCTCGAAACCACTTTTACTCATGATGCCCTATCATGCTAGGTCGATGTGGGAGTCCTGACCCGCATTCATGGAATAGGCCTTTCCCCGGGCAGTCACATCGTCATCGATGATGCTCTTCCGCAAAATGAGGTTCTCAAGATTGCACCGGGCACCGATAATGGAATCCGATACTCTGACATCCTTTAAAATTGAATTTTCGTCCACGGACACATAGGGACCGATGATCGAGTTCTCGATCGTACAGTTCTTTCCGATAACCGCAGGTTCGATGATAATCGAGTTCTCCATTTGAGGTTTCACCTGGTTCGGCATGCGATCCAACAGGATCCGGCTTACGTCCAGAAGCATCTCCGGCCTTCCGCAGTCATACCATTCCTCGATATTGTAGGTGATGAATCGTTCGCCCCTGTCGAGCATCTCCTGAAGGGCATTGGTGAGTTGATATTCCCCCCCCTTCCCCCTTCGTTCGTTCAGTATCATATCGTCGAGTATCTCGTATAGTAATCCCGATCGCCGTATCAGATATATCCCGGCAATTGCCGTGTTCGTGGTGGGGTTCTTCGGTTTTTCCACAAGTCTGGATATCGATCCGTTGCTTTCTTCCACAATCCCGTAATGCTGGGGGAGGTCCACTCGTTTTGTTCCCAGTACACCTCCAAGATCCGGAGATTCCCGGTAATGAGACAGGAGATCTCCATAATCGATACCAAAGATCTCATCCCCGAGGTTGATCAGCACTTCATCATCACCTGCTTCCTGCAAGGCCACATAGATAGCATGGCCGAGACCCAGCCGCTCCTTCTGTTCAACGAAGACAAGATTGAAATCATCCGAGAAGTTCTTGGTTACGGATTCGATGAGCTTCTCCTTCTGATACCCCACGATGAGGATGACATCCTGCACATGGCCTTTCAGTGCTTCCAGAATATGGCCGATGATGGTCTTTCCGGCAACGTTCACCATGGGTTTTGGTTTTGTATGGGTGTACGGGCGGAGACGCTTCCCCATCCCAGCAGCAGGGATGATCACTTTCATGTCAGGGTGGTTATTGGGATGGTTTATTATCTTTTTGTTCAAATGCATTGATTACGGAGGAGCTTGTGAAGTTTCGAATTCACTAGGAAGGAGAGTGGGAAAAACCTGTGATCTTCCTACATATATGATTCCAGATGATGCATATCCCCTTCCCCCCCCACCCCCCCTGCCAAACCCATAAATCTGAATGGATGTAAAATATCACAGGAAATAAATCGAAGCTCAAATAAAGGAAACCGGAACCACCGACACGAAGACAGGGATGGATTGAGGGGAGGGGGGCAAGGGCGGGCGGGAGATACGTTTGATACCTAATCACAGCGAAGGCTTTCAGAGAGGGTGGTGAGGCTTACGCCATCATCGATGGGATGGATAGGGAGACCGCATCCATCAGAGCTGGTCACAGTCTCCAGGTCCAGTCCAGGAACTATGTGAAGTACAATGAGATCAGGGCCAGGGAGATGGTGGATAAATATCAGAATTTGTAAGCAAAAAACCCGGTCAATAAAGGGGTGTCAGGATCGTTTATTAAGTTAGTATTCAGATCAATGGTCATTTAATTGGCCAATTGTTGACCTAATTCATCATATCTTATTTTGCCCACAATGTGGACAGGAGATTTGTGTAGCTTGTTCCTCCCCATTCACTTCGAAGATCCAGCCACAATACTTACAAGTGTCAACGGCGGCTTAAAAATCCCCAATAATGGCGGGTTAAAATTCCCCACC
>CAZTGJ010000343.1:0-3439 GCA_964613025.1 uncultured Thermoplasmata archaeon
GATAGGTAATTTTAAAGTTACATTTCTAGGTAGTTTTGGAAGTTACACGACAGCTCAATCGAATCCGAGATAATAGAACGCTACGATGGTTCCCATCAACGCTTCGCCGACGATGAGCCCGGTTCCCCGCATATAGGTCTCCAGTGAGACCATGGTCTTTTCTGCCTCCGACCAGTTTCCGGCCTCTGCCGATGGGTTGAGCTTGTAATCGATCCACAGGTTCCGGGCCGCGCCTCCCACAAGCAGCGGAAGGGTGATGGGCAGTTTCAGGTACATACCGAGACCGAATGCGGTTCCCATTCCAGTGGTGAGTTCTGCCCAGATTCCGATGAATATCCCGAGGATCAGGTATTCGAAGGGTACATTTCCACCCACCATCATTTGTGCGATGGTTGCGAAAGCATGTGCCTGGGGTGCGTCCAGCTTAAGATCCCCCTCTGCGAGCAATGTGGAGAATACCACCGAAACAAGGGCGGCAATAATGGTTCCCGGTACGATCCCCGCCAGTTCCCCTTTCACCAGATGATAGGGGCGTGTTCCCATATACATTCCGATCTTGAAATCGTGGGTGATGTCTGCGGCCAGGGATATGGAGGTCCCGAACACCGTCGTTCCCACCAGGGACATGATGAGGTTGGTTGTGTCACTGGTTCCCAGAAGCTTGAACAGACCGAAGAGCAATATGAATACGATAAAGGATGTACCGGACACCGGAGTGATGCCGGTTTCTCCCATGACCTTTACTGCTATCGCACCCAGGAAGAATGTGACCACGGCCAGGAGTACCCCGAAAATGATTGACTGCACGACGGGAAAATCACCTGCGATGAAAACTAATGACACACCCACGACAACCACGATGAATTGAACCGGGATAAGTGAGAGAGGCCATTCGTACCACCCTTTTCCCTTTACGTATTCATCACTCTCGATCTCCTCTCCGTCATCACCTTTCTGGAGTGGAGTGAACATACCCTCACCTGCTTTTCTGAAAACCTTTGCCATCTTCGCCAGGGATGTCATTCCTCCTCCGAGGATGGCACCGATGGCTATGACCCTGGCGATGCCGCCATATGATTTGAAGGCCGAACCTGTTCCATATGCTGAACCGAAACTAGAAAGGGACACATTGGCATCCAGGGCAACGACATAAACCGGAGCATCCAAACCGACTGCAAGGGGAACGATGAGGAACCAGGAGACCAGGGTACCGATTGATACCAGCAAGGCGGTCCTGAATTTCATGAACCAACCCACAGCAAGCTGGATTGGAATGAGTCCGAAACCAAGAAATGTCCATTTGTAATGGGGATAGACAATACTTCCGTGATGGTAGATTGAAACATTCTCAAGTCCTTTTTCGAGTATGGAGATCTTGTATGCGTCGTCACCGTGTCCGACCTTGAAGATCGGGAAGTCCCTCAGGAAGGTGAAGAACATGGTTCCCGCACACCACATGGTGACAAGCTGAATGGAACGACGTGCATGTTCTACCGCCCCGCTGGACAGATCGTTGGCAATGTCGGCTAGCTTGACGAATGCCTCGAATCCGGGAACCGGAAGCGGGTCCTCAACAAGCCAGACGCGTCTGAATAGAGTGAAGTACATGACCCCGAGCATGGCTCCCAGCATTGCGGCGATGAGGGGAATGGAAACTGATGGTGTATCCTCGATGAGGTAACTTCCATCGGCCTGAACATAGTTCACCGATTTTGCCAGCAGATAAATTGCCGGGAAGGTGAATACAAATCCTGTAGCCGTTTTTTCCGCTCCTGTTCCCGCCCCGCTAGCAATATTGATCTCCGTGGGCTCCCATCTTCTCCAGAGTCCGAAAAGGTAGGAAATGTACCAGGTACCCCCAACGATGAGACCTACCTTCAGGCCGGTGTACTGATTGATGATGGCGAACATGGTTCCAAGGCAGATACCCACAGCCACCTTTTTCCAGTCGAATTTGGATACCGAGAATCCGTCTGTTCGGTTCTTCTCGTTCAGATACTGCTCCAGCACTCCGGTGTTGAGATTGGAATACAATGCCGTATCAAAATATTCCATCGTTCCGTGTTCGATGGCCTTAAGTCCGTCGACGGTCGGGGGCTGTCTGTAGGCGGATTTCATCACGTTACTCATAGGGATACCTCATTTTGTTGAGTGAAGGTACGTTTTGCTCGGACCTACCAGAATCCTCTTTAGCGAACACGATCGGTGATCTGTCCCCTGGCATCTGGCTGTTATGGCTGGAAAGCGGATTTCCATTTTAAAGTTTTAGGATGATGGACGACTCTGAGAGGGATGCCCTCATCGATTTTATCAGGTAATGATCGCGAAGCCGGATAACTCAATCGTCATCATCATCTTGCCCTGTTGATCCGAGCACCACGATGGTCCACCCCGTGTCATTGATCTGCTTCCGGGATATCAGGTAATCCTCTCCCCCATACGTCACCTGCTCCCCGTTCACCGGTTCGTCGGTCAATAGGTTTTCGAAAGGTCCGTCCCCAAATTCCCTTGATGTCACCAAACCGTCGATCACCGTCTGATCAAGCTTCCAGAGACTCTTCATGAGCACTTCCGGATCACTGGACAGGAAGATGATACCTTCCGGACTCACAAGATAGGTTATACTATCAGACGAAAAGGCATCTTCGATGTAGTCCAGTTCCTTCTTGATCACCGCAACTCCCACGATGGTACCGTTCTCATCCTTCACCGGATAGCTGGAATAGAATCCCCTGGTACCCGAGGTGACCCCCAAGGCAAAATAGTGTCCGAGATCCCCTCCTATGGCATCCTGGAAATAGGGCCGGAAGCCGTAGTTGTTTCTCACGAAGCTTCCAGTTGTATTCCTATTCGAGGATGCAATTGTCATACCGGTCTCGTTCATGAGGTAACAGACCGTGACATTGAATAGGTCCTTGTACAGGTCCAGCACGGCATTGGCCTGATCGAGGTCCGCTCCGGAACCGATCACGAATGCCGGTACGATATCCGGTGAGGTCGCCATTGACTGTACGGTCTGCTCATTCTCCTCAAGCTCATCAGTGATATGGACGGCCAGGAGATCGACATAGGCTTTGTTATTCAATGAGGTATCTCCGTCATCATCATCGTCGTCATCATCATCCCCCATTATGGCTAATCCCCCGAGGATGACAATAACGGCCACCAGTAGACCGAGAAGGCAGTACACCACACCCATATCCTCTTTCTTCTGAACCGGAGATTGTGCGGTTTCATTCATATCCTTGGCTGTTGCGTCATTTTCCATTCAATCTACTCCTTTGGCGTCGATATAGGTTAAAATTCGAAAATCGAATATTTTTCTTTGAATTGTATGTTTTATTTCTGCTTGTATTTTAGTTTTAGATTTTTGTTTATATTATGTTTAGGTTGTAGAAGCACTGCAAGATTACAATTGGTGGAACACTGGGGTGATATG
>CAZTGJ010000344.1:0-3421 GCA_964613025.1 uncultured Thermoplasmata archaeon
TTTAAATTTTACGATGATTAAATATATTTTGGTGTTCTGTTATGAAACACCCTCGAAACATTATTAAAATCGTAGCTTCATCTTCATCTATCACTTCAGGTAATGTTGAGGCCATACCCGAGTTCAGATTTTTCATGATCCCTATAATCTCCCTTATCGTCATATTTGTGATTTCATCGAGGAAAAGGCAGAGATTAGGTCCAAGGAGTATTCGTCGATAGAGGTCGGTAGTTGCTTTCCCCCCCCACCCGTTCCCCCCCACATAGTATTGTAGTTCGAATCGGTCTCCGTACGTTGTGTTGTTCGTTTTGTTGTCGTGTCGTTTATCAAATGGTGGTACAGGAGCTGAGGGATGGTAGCAGCGCAGTGAGATTTGTAATAATTGCAGGGTGAGTTGGGGGGTGGAGGGGGCGGGTGGAGACAGTGGAGCAGAGCGACACTGTGGGTTCATTGGATATCTAATGGAGGGAGGTGAGGTGGTGGGGGTGAAGAAGGGGGTGATTAGGATAACGAAACCACGACGACACACGAGGGGAGGGGGGGCGGGCGCCGTGGCAATAGGGGAAAGGGCAGCGGTACGGGAGGGGTGGAGGAAGAGGGCCGAATTCATTGCTTTCCGGATCTCTCAGAAATCTCCCTCGAAATGTGGTCAACAAACGTTTTCTTGCGATACATCACAAACGATCCCATCGCCAGGACGAATGCACAGAGGATGATAGGAACATAACTCAGGAAATCGGTAGTTGATTCTTCTTCGGATATCTCATCCTTGGGAGAAGTGGGGTCCTCCGTTTTTGGAATGACTGTGATCTCGCTTGTTACATTATCGTTTGCTCCGAAATTATCGGTAACCTGCAGCGTCACGATGTACACCCCTATTGATCCGAATGTGTGCTCGATAATGGGATACGGACTTTCGTAATATTCACCCACCTCGCCGAATTCCCAGAGATAGGATATGACCACACCATCGCGATCCTGGGAGAAGGACCCATCGAGCTTTACCGGGTTGTCCAATTCTACTGTTCGGTTTTTCGGCTGCACCTGGACAATGGCAATGGGATCCGAGTTCTCGATCTCGATACTGATGGTCCGGGATGCTGTGAGATTCTCGCTGTCGGTCACGGTAAGCCTGACCATCTGCACCCCTGATTCCCCGAACGAGTGGCTTGCCGAGCTCCCGGTCACAATAGTTCCATCCCCGAAATCCCAAACATATTCTTCGATATTCCACAGAGATTGCGAACCGGTAAAGGAAATGGTATCCTCGAAGCTCACTGGATCCGAGATGGTGGCACTGAGGATAGCAATAGGTGGTTTGTGCAGCAGGACCTTTTCCGTCTTTCCCGACTCCGAATTCAAGGTGACCGAAAGATCCGATCCCCAGTACTCACGATGGTCCGGAGTGGTAATCCGAACGGTAAATTGCTGTGTTTCTCCGGGAAGGATCCCCAGAAGATCCTTGTCCGAATTCCCCTCCCATCGTGCATCCCCTGTCTGATAGCTGTCCACATTCGGCAGTCCAAGATCAATACTCAGCCATTCGAACCTTTCTCCGATATTTGATACACTGACAGTGTAGTAATAGTAGTTTTCGTAGTAGTCGTTGTAGTCACCGAGGTTGTAGTTGCTGGGGATATAGGTGTCGTTGTTGTTATAGTCCTCAACATCCTGCGACATCTCCACAGTGATCTCAAGATCGGGTACATATGAGAGGATTCTGAGATTGAGCTCCCCATACTCCGAGTGTTCATCCATTGGAACAACATAATTGTCGAACACATTCGTACTGTCTAGCGGGACATGCGTATATGCCTGGATGGTCTCACGCTCACCAGCCGACAACGTCACTGGGTCCGGAACGGTTGTGTAACCCGGGTGACTACCCTCGACCCTGAAATAGAATGTATTGATGCCGTTCCCGGTATTCTCAGCTTCGATGTCGAACTGATACGTAGAAAAATCGGATCCCGGAATAATTGTGGTATCAATAAGGGTAAGTGTTATACTGCGAACCTCCAGAACAGTGATATTCACCTCAAATGTCAAAAAGAAATCAGAATCTGTCGTCAGGTTGAAGATTACAGAAATGATCTGACTGCTCAATGCATCCGTGGGTATTGTTAGGACAGGCGAGAATATTTCCTCTTCCTGCATATCAAGATCTATCGATCCCCCTGGAATACTTATTCCCGGGACAGTATTTTCCGCGGAAATCGTTATGTTCTCATGGATGTTGCCGGTATTGATGATCGTCAGGGGAATGGAGAGTTCCTCCCCCGGAGCCGCAGAGAGCTCATCTGGAGTTTCCCCAGGATACTCACCTGGATTTTCCCCGGGATAGCTACACTCTATTTCATGTAGCTCAAGGATCGTTAATTGAATTTCTGCGTTTTCGATATATGCTTCCTCCCCCCCCACTTCAAGCTGCACTATGCTTCCTGAGGCCAGATAGGGGGTGGTAATCACAAGAGAGAATCGAGCCTGTCCTCCGATATCGATCGAAAGATAACTGGCATTGAATTGAAAATCCTGCACAGTATTCCCCAGAAGGGCAGGTATGAAGGTATTCCCTTCGTTCCCGAGATTCTCAACAATGAACTGAAATCCTATCACCTCACCCGGCACTGCTGCTGCAGATGATGAATTCTCTTTATCCAGAGTTACTATGAGGGCCTGGATGGGGAGAACCTCAATGCCATATGCGAAACTATCGTTTCTCTGTGGGTAGAGTTCCGAATATACCAGGAGAGAGATGAAATATTTCTGATGGCCTCGTGCATATAGGGAATTTCCTGACGCCATGATCTCAATTTCAACTGTTTGGGTTTCACCTACACCCAATGTCATCGTATTGTCTGGAAGAGCGGACATACTCACCTCCCAGTCGATGGGAACTTCCAATGTCTGAACTATGAACGTCGAATTTGTGTTCCCTCTATTCGTAATCTTCACAGGGATAGTAATGGTGCCATTGGGCTCGATGGTGGACACACTGTCAGGTCCTGTTATCTCCACCAGATATTGGTTCAGAGTGAGATCAACATACTTCCCGGCATCCTCTGAATAGAGAAGGATGGCATGGCTCGTCATGTTCTCCCCATCGGTGGCATTGATGTAGAGGAGATCACCATCATGGTAGGCTGTTGATCCGAAAGAGAATTCAAAGCTTCCGTTCTCATCACAGTATATCTTCTCCTCATTTCCATTCCAATCGAAGATGATCTCGGCGAATCCAACCCCTTCTCCGAAGATATCGTTGATGGACCCGGTGAGATTATACGGTCCAACCGGATCCACCCCTTTGATGATAAATGCTTTCTCCAGCTCATTATTATTCTCATTTTCCTCGGGAACGGAATTTCTGAGAGTCGTAAGGAATTTAACGGTAAAATATTATTGAATATGGATACAATCGGCT
>CAZTGJ010000345.1:0-3418 GCA_964613025.1 uncultured Thermoplasmata archaeon
ACGGGTTGTTAGGTGATCCTATCTCAGGACAACCAGTCATTCGGAGATACTGGATATTCTGTATAGGTATCTGGAAAAATTGGATTGGGAGGAATGAGAAAGGAAAATATTTGGGACATGGGAAGAGTGAGTGAAAATTGGAAAATAAAACAATTGGAGGGAGGGGAATGGGAAGGGAAGAATGGGAAAGGGAAGATTAGGGTTGAGAGAATGGAAAAATAGAGTTGGAGAGAAGGAAGAAAAAAAGAGGGTGAAAAAGGGGAAATGGAAGAAAGGAAAATGGAAGAAAGGAAAATGGAAGAAAGGAAAATGGAAGAAAGGGAAATGAAAAAGAAGAACAAGGGAGGGAAGAGGTCCCTCCAAATGCCACCAGTGCTCAATAAGAAGAAATGAACCAGAGAGCGGTGAGGAGTGAGGATAACGAAATTGAGGCAATGAACGCACTCATGATCTTCATTCCTTTCCCTTGCATTCGTGATCGTGTTGCATCATCCATAATCCTGAATGGTGACCATTTAGACCAAATAGAAGGAAAGTATTTCCCATAGTTCGGATCATGCCGTGCAAATTTAATGAGTTCCTCAGGAGATATCCAGTGGTAATCCCTATATCCTGCTCCCCGGGCTTCCGGGGTTTCTATCCTGTGTGTGTTTCCTATGTCGGTAAATCTCTTCATTGTGATTCCTCCAGAACGTGGTGTTCTGATTTTAGGCTTGAGTGAAGAATTGGCCGGGAGTATATATGCTCAGAAGTGGGTATTCCCAGAAACATCCCAGACTCCCACCCTCGATTCGCTGTAACGCATCTCCCCCTGCCCCCGCCCACCCTCCCTCCCGCATTATCATGTTATTAGCCCCACAGTGTCATTTCACTCCACTGTTTCCCACCCACCCACCCACCCCCGGTTCTCCTGATTTGTCGACTCCTGAATTCACAAATAATTCATACGCGAAATAGACCAAAAAGGAATAATCTTATTAACCTGGCCTTGAATGTGGAATCATGCTCCTGTCCAGCAGGGAAAAGATAATGCTCCACCTATTCTTGGAATCGCAGAATCGTCAGGTTCCATCACGGGTGATGCCGGCTTCTTTTTCCCAGGAGGGGATATCGGAGTCAACAGGTGTGGCACGGAAACATGTCCCGAGGAACCTGAAAGCACTCATGGCAAAAGAACTCATACGGGAGGAGAAAGCACACATCAAAGGGGCTCCCCAGAGGAGAAAGGTGTATTTCCCCACAACCGACGGGCGGGATGAAGCCCTCGATATCAAAGAGAAAGCCCTGTCGGCAATGATCGTCTTAAGAAGCGGCGACAGTGAAACGGAAATGAGCCTGGAGAATGCGATCAAAGAGCTTTCTTCAAAATTCACGGAGATAAGCGGAGATGAACTTCTCCATTTCATCAAATGTCTGGAGGAGGAGGGGAGCAAGGAGATCCTGCGTGAACAGCGGGTCCTCGCCTCATTGGAGCCCGGAGCTCAGGAAGTGAAGCATCTCAGCAGTGCACCGGTGGTGAGAGATTTTGTGGGGAGGTCCCAGGAACAGGAAAAGGTCATGAGCCTTCTTTCCGAGAGAAAGATGGTAATCATCTATGGCATCACCGGCATCGGGAAATCCGCCTTTGGATCGAAGATCGCCGCTGAATTCCAGGGAAATGTATTCTGGTATTCATTCCATGAATGGGATACCCTGCAGAACCTTCAGTCACCCCTTGGAAAATTCTTTGATGAAAGGGGGGTGGGGGGAGGACGCTTCAAGGAGGGAGTTCCGGATGTCAACGAGTTCATCGGAATCCTCAAGGACGGACTCCGGGAATCCAACACACTCATGGTACTGGATGATGTCCAGAAGGCCTCGGAGACCTTCCAGCCGGTGCTCAAAGGGATCGTTGAGAATCTTCAGGACATGGAGGGACTGATCTTCCTGATACTCAGTCGGGAGATACCCGACTTTTACAGCAGGAAGGATGTCCTGGTAAAGAAAACGGTGGAGGAGATCAGGCTTGAGGGACTGGACAGGGAAAGCTGTATCGTATTTCTGGAATCAAAAGGTATTCCCTCGGATGATTCCGAGGAGATATTCCGGTTGACCTGGGGTCACCCGCTATCCATGGAACTCATCGAGACACCGGGACCGGGGATCCATGTAGGGAACCTGGAGAAGTATTTCGAGGAAGAGGTCCTGAGAAAGCTCCCGGACTCTGAAAAGCTCATCCTGAGACAGGCGTCGATCTACCGGTATCCGGTTCCTACGGATGCATTTCTCCTCCTTCCCGACCAGGATTTCGAGAATATCCGCCATCTCAGACGGAATGCCCTGATCAATGAGACATCGGACGGACAGTATCATGTTCCTGATCTCTTCAAGGGGTTCATGACCTCCCAGCTCACCCCGCATCAGAAACTGGAAGTACATAAAAAGGCGGCAGAATACCACAAAAACCAGGAGCTGGAGCGAAGTTCTGTGGAGGCCATCTATCATTCCATTCAAGCCGATCTTCGGGATGAAGCTAAGAATCTTGTGCTGGAGCAGGGACGGGGGCTCATCTTCCAGGGTTACGGCAAGGAACTCCATGATTACATCACCACCCTGATCCAGGGAGAGCTATCGAAGAAAGAGACGGCCGATCTATTGACGCTTCATGCGGAGATCGATACGGTGACCGGGGATTGGGTGGAGGTGGAGGAACACCTGAACACCGCTCTCGAACTATACAAGGAACTCGGGGATACCACCGGAATGGCATTGGTGCTCAAGGACCTTGGGGGACTTCATCTGAGGCGGGGACAACATACCGAGGCAGTGGATATCTTCAAACGCAGTCTCGACCTGTACCGGGAGAGCAACGATACCGGGGGCATTGCCAAGATCGAGAACAACCTCGGGATCGCCTACTGGCAGGGAGGAACGATCGATCTTGCAAAGGAATCCCTGACAAAGAGCCTTGGACTGTCCGAAACCTTGGATGACCAGCAGGGGATCGCACGGGCGTTCACCAATCTCGGGATCATCGAGTTCGAACACGGAGATCTCGACACAGCCATCGGGTTTTATGATTAAGCGGTCTCCCTCTCCATGGACCTCGGTGACAAGAAGACACTGGCCCAACTCTACGACAATCTTGGGGAAGCATATCGGGAGAAGGGGGATAAGACCAGGGCCCTGGACTATTTCGACAAGGGGATCGAACTGGCGGAGACCCATGACTTCCGACTCATCACCGCTCAGCTCTGCAAGGACATGAGCGAACTCCTGGAAGGGGAGCAGCAGGAGTACTATCGCGGGCTTGCCCGGGATATCTGCGAGGAGCTTGGGATCGAGAACGGGGAATGAAAAGAGGATTATTCGATATTGAATTGTGTAATCAGTTTGTTTCAAAATGCTGTTTTTCTGGAAGTATTGCGAACATTGCACC
>CAZTGJ010000346.1:0-3399 GCA_964613025.1 uncultured Thermoplasmata archaeon
GGAGTGTGTAATCCGTGAATAATGAGCAATTTCAATTATTCATGCCACACAGCACTATCAACAAAAGCTTTATATTCTTCGGTGAAGCCATGAAAGACCCGGTCTTACAACAGGATAATAGGCATACACCTGAGTACCATAGCACTCGACCACCTATCACGGTCAAATGTATGAATTTCAAATGCCTTCCTGGCATAGGAAAATAGCTGATCCTGAAGCCGGTGTGGCCATGACCCAAAGGCATGGCTTAAAAGGTCATCGAATCAGTATAACCCCTTGATGATGCGCATCATGAAATGAAAACCAACATATTCAAATATAGTGTCCGTAATCTTTTCCAGTCTGAGTATACAGTATTCGATGGCTCAAAATGAACGATGGAATGAGGTTTCGTAATGACCGATAAATCAACTGTTCCCGCACCACCATCCGCAGATAGTGAAAAACGGCAGAAGGCCTTGAAGGTAAAGATCTATGACTGGAGGAAGAAGGGATACAATGTCTCGCGTTTCTCAACCCTTATTCAACGTGATATTTCCATAGCCGAGGAGGAGTTCGAAGAGTTCCTGAAAACAGTACGGCAGATGGAAAAGATAGAGGAAAGATTATACCGGCTTGATTCCAACGGATTCGAGGACCATGTGAAAAAGATCGAGGATATGATGAGGGAACCCGATCAGATCGAGGAGCTGGAAAAAGAGATCATCCTTCTGGAAGAGAAAGTCCTGAGGCACAAGATCGAGGGTTCGGGAGGCAAGGATCAGGAGAGCATCGAACGAGAACTCAAGACAGAGCTCGACAAGATACGGGAAGAGGAGCTCAAAAGAGTGAGGGGAGAGGAAGCCGAACGAATCCGGGAACAGGAACGGAAGAGGATCCTGGAAGAAGAACTGGGACGGATCCGTGAGGAAGAACGGGAACGTCTGAAAAAAACAGAACTGGACCATATCCGAAAAGAGGAGAAGGAACGTCTGGTATGGGAAGATCGCGTTGTTCGTCAGCTCAAACAGGCGAAGGAGCAGAAGAAGGACCGGACCAAGGGAAAGGAAATGACATGCCCTTCATGCAAGGAATCGATACCGATCACTTCAGAGAAGCGTCCCCTCAAGATCAGATGTCCCAACTGTGGAAAGGATTACACTCTCCGGGCAAAGGGGGATACCAGCAAGCAGCCGTCCACCGGTCCGAAGATGCAATACAAGAAATGTCCGAAATGCAGTTCACCGATCCCCATTGTCTCAGACAAACGACCTCTCAAGATCATCTGTCAAATGTGCAATGCCGAATACAACCTGAAGAGCAGAAAGACCGATGGCGTTCAATCATCCGTGGCTGGAGGTCCGGAAGCCCTGGCCAATACATCCCTCCCGTCCAAGCAATCCAGATCACAAGGATTGGAAACCAAGGATTACGGGTCGCAGAATATCCGGGATAATGGTGTCATCGCCTGCCCCACCTGTAACCGGGAGATTCCCGCTGATGCGAAAATATGCGGATATTGCGGGTCCCCAATAGACAGCAGGGAGGTTGTACAGAAACAACAGTCAGTACCTTGCCCGAACTGCGGCAAAGAGATTCCAGGGGATGCCAGGATCTGCGGATACTGCGGTAGTCCGGTTGGACCACGGGGTCAGACAGGTCCGGCAGATAGTTTCGAGCTGCCCACTTCACCTCATGAAAAAACCCTAGAAGATCTCAGCGGCAGAAAGGATTTCAAACCGCTGAATAATTATTCGATCCCTTCGGGACCTGACCTTTCGGGTCCGGGAACGGCACCTCCGGGATCCATGGAACTCTTTACCGGACCTGCAGAAGGAATCACCTGCCCCAAGTGTGGCAATATCGTTCCCAGAGGAGCCAAGTTCTGTGGGGTATGCGGAAATACCATGTAGAGCGGAAGTGGATCATTGCTTTACAGACATCTTTCTCCAGAGGATAGAGTAATCATTCGAAATATCAGGGAGCGGGGCGAACGGGTAAAGCGCGGAAAATGGAATTCAGGGGGGGGTGCGAAAGGGGGGAAGAAGAAGAATCCAAGGAGGAATAAAAGTGAGTATATTGCCCTCTGGAAGGAGGAGGACCTTGTGGATGGTAAGGTCACGGAATCGCTTGCAGTTGTCATACAAACCGGAGGATGTGCCTGGAGCAAAAAGGGGAATTGCTCAATGTGCGGGTATTTCATCGACAGCAGTGCCTCGGAAGGGTCCAATGATCCATCACTCATTCTCGATCAATTCACATCGGTAATGGAGAGACACAAGGATGAACGGTTCCTCAAGATCTACACCTCTGGAAGTTTTCTCGATCCGAATGAGGTTCCGAGGGAGGTCCAGAAAAGCATCATGAAAAGTGCAGGTGAAAAATTTGACCGGGTACTTGTCGAATCCCGCCCGGAATTCATAAAGAGAGCACCATTGGAGGAATTGGGATCTCACGTGGACCTTGAGGTGGCTATTGGTCTGGAATCAGCACATAATGATGTGCTTTCCCACTCAATAAATAAAGGATTCTCATTCGAGAATTATCTGAAGGCAGGAACGGTGCTGAACTCCCTGGATATTCCTCTGCGGACCTATCTCATCCTGAAACCACCCTTCATGACCGAGGGGGAAGCTATCAGGGATGCCCGTGATTCTATCAGAAAAACAGAGGTATTGTCTGCCACCATATCCATCAATCCCATGAACATCCAGAATTTCACCTTTGTCGAATATCTGTTCAGAAGAGGGGAGTATCAGCCTCCCTATCTGTGGTCTCTTCTGGAGGTCCTGAAAACCCCGGCGGATGCACGTCTCATGTCTGCTCCAAGCGGAGGAGGATCGTTCCGGGGTGTTCACAACTGCGGTGAGTGCGATAAGGCCATCCTCCAGAAGATAAAGGAGTTTTCCCTGAGTCAGGACATACGGCTTCTTGATCATCAATGTGCATGCAGGGAAGAGTGGCTCGATCTGTCTGCACTAGAGGATGCGGTCCAGGTATCGCTGCGTTAACGATTTCTGCACGCCCCCCATATCTCCTCTCCCCCCCTGCCCCCCCTGCACCATGCTTCAACTAGTTCCTCTCGGGCATCATTCCCTTTTCAGCAAAACTAACAAAGCTCTCCTGACCAATGATGATGTGGTCAAAAATCTCGATCCCAAGAAGTCCCGCTGCATTATTGATCCTCTTTGTCATTTCAATGTCCTGTGAGCTTGGGGTGGGATCTCCAGTAGGATGATTATGAGCAAGAATGATTGAAGATGCATTACTGATCAGGGCTTCTCTCAGAACCACTGCAGGGTCGACCAGGCTTTCTCCCGATGTGCCGATGAACAGGGTTCTGTCATGGACCAGGCGATTCCGTCGGTTCAAATACAGACACTTGAAATGCTCCTGTGGTAGGCGGGAGAGCTCAGGCAT
>CAZTGJ010000347.1:0-3376 GCA_964613025.1 uncultured Thermoplasmata archaeon
AATATCTGTAGGGCGGGGAGAGAGCATGGTCAGTGAGATCTCATGTGCCTCCTTCTGCACCTTGAAAGCGAGGTGCTGATTGCATGAATGAAACGAAGAAGAAGGTTTTCATCAGCTCTGTGCAGAAAGAACTTGAAATCGAACGTGTCGCGATTGCGGGAGCGATTTCAAGTAACGATGATCTCAGCCAATTCTGCGATATCGTCCTTTACGAGAAAGAACCCCTTTCAGGGAAGCGTATCTCGAAACCCTACCTGAAATGTCTGGAATCCTGTGACATCTACGTGCTGGTCATGGATCGGGAATACGGCCGCATCGTCGAGACGTTATCAGCCACCCATGAGGAATATCGCTATGCCATGGATCGGGATATGCCAATGATGATATTCGTACGGGGTCATCATGATAAAGATCGACATTCTGAAACGCAGAAATTCTTCGATGAGATTCGCAGTGATGGTCACACATATCGACGGTTCCACGACCGGGTGGACCTGCTTCCAGAAATAATTCAAGGGCTCACGCGGATCTTCGATGAATCCTACAGCATCAAAGTGGAACACTTCGTCTCTCGATTCAAAGGTAAGGTCGGGAAGGCATCACCCTTCGAACAAATGGTGCTACAGGTGCGGGAAACAGGACTTGATCTTGATATTGCTCGGGAATGGCTGCAATCAGTCAACGAGATTCAAGAAAATGAGAAACCAAGTACGATCACTCTTCTGAATAAGCTTCGTGAAAAAGGGTTGGTCTGGAAAGAATCAGGGGAACAGGTGTTTAAAGCAATGGCCTCGGGGCTTCTGTTTCTTGGTAAGAATCCCTCGGATCACTTTCCCCAATGTCGAATCCTCGCAGACGCGTATAGCGGAACGGAACCAGATCCAACCCCAAGAGACCAGGAAACGATCTCTGGGGCTGCTCCCCGAATGGTGAACCGCATCGTTGACTTCGTTATGACGAACACCCGCCATCCGATACGCGTTGTCGGAATTCACAGGATCAAACTTGACGAGTATCCGCAAGAGGTAATCCGTGAAGCCATCGTCAATGCTATCGCACACCGGGACTATGAAGACAATGCCCGCCCTATCTACGTGAAGGTTCTTTTCGACAGAGTGGAGATCCTCAGTCCGGGAAATCTCCTTCCACCACTGACGATCAATAAACTGGTGAAAGGAAAATTCGAACCATGCTCCCGAAATCCGACGCTTGCCCAGTACCTCGGTCATTTGCGGTTGATGGAGCAACGAGGGAGCGGCATCCAGCGCATGCGAACTGCCATGATCAATCATGGATTGGAAGCACCCGAATACGTTTTCCGGGATGGATACTTTACAATCATTCTCAAAGGACCGGGAGACCAGATGGAGAGGCTTCGGATCCCTTCATCAACCGGTGACCTCCCTCCGGCAATCGATGAACAATTAAATGAAAGACATCACCAGATTCTCAGCAGGGCAGCCCAAGAAGGTACCGTCTCCACAGCATGGGTTGTTGAGGAGCTCGGCGTTGTAAAGGATACAGCTCGACGAGATTTCGCACTACTCATAGATCTCGGACTTCTGGAACGCAAGGGACGTGGGCGAAACACCCGATATGTTCTTTCACAGCATCCACAGGAATCGAACGATGATCGACCGATGAAAAGGGAGAAATGACCGATGTCATCACATACGAATTCGACCGATAATCGACCGATGGTTTTCAACAATCGACCGATTTGGGATGGCCAGACGAAGGGAAGAACACATGAGTTATTTTCGAACTGTGAACAAATAAATATTGATGAAACGGGGAAAGAGCATGGTAATTGAGGCGCGGGACACCATAGTGGAAGATTTAAAGAACCTCCTGAGGAAACTTTTTCAATTCGAATCTGCGGATCTGGATTTCGGGATTTACCGGATCATGAACCAGAAACGCGATGTCATCGAGCGATTCATTGATAAGGAGCTCATCGATGCGGTGGATAAGGCATTCAAGGAGTATTCTCTCGTATCGAAGGGGCAAATAGAGCAAGAACTCAAGGAAATGGAAACAGCTATTAAATCAGATTTCGGAGCGGATGCCATCAACGAATTCGGTGTGGTGAAGAAGGAGTTTGAGGGACTTCCGAAGCTGAAGGGATACCTCGGAAAGAAGAAGGAGCTTGCCCAAGCAGAAGTAACCGATCAGCAGAAATCCGAGATTTTCAGCCACATCATCCAGTTCTTCGCTAGGTACTACAAGGACGGAGACTTCATCTCACAAAGAAGATACTCGAAGGACAATAAGTATGCAATTCCCTACAATGGCGAGGAGGTGGTCCTCCACTGGGCTAACAAGGACCAGTACTACATTAAAACGGGTGAGAACTTCAAGGACTACTCTTTCAAGGCAGGAGGATATACCGTCCACTTCAAGCTCTCGGAGGCACAGGTGACCAAAGGGAACGTGAAGGGAGATAAGCGGTTCTTCGTCCTCAAGGATACAGATGATAAGGTAACTGTCGATGAAGAAGCGAAAACGGTCACCATAATGTTCGAATATCGTCCCCTCGCGCCGGAAGAAAGGAAGAAGTACGGTACCAGGAACATCCAGGAAAATATCATCGATGACACGAAGAACGCGGTCTTCGCCGAACTCGGGCTCGCCTCACCTGCCGCCGCCCCCCTCCAGAAAGCGATCGATAATAAATCCCTGCTCGAATCCCATCTCATCAAATACACGAAAAAGAACACCTCGGATTACTTCATCCACAAAGACCTCAAGGGATTCCTGGACCGGGAGCTGGACTTCTATATCAAGAACGAAATCTTCAACCTTGACGATCTGGGTACCGACAAAGAAGTGAGCATTAGCCAGTACATCACCAAGGTAAAGGTCTTCAAGTCCATCAGTCAGAAAATCATCGAGTTCCTTTCCCAGATCGAGGACTTCCAGAAGAAGCTTTGGGAGAAGAAAAAGTTTGTGATCAGGACTGATTATTGCATGACATTAGACTGGATCCCCGAGGAGCTATACCCTGAGATTGTGAGGAATGAAGCGCAGATCGCAGAATGGAAAGATCTGTTTAAATTGGATGAAATGGAGAAGGGAACATTGAATTGGTCTGCTATGGATGGTTTAGAGATTGATATAGAATACCTAAGGAGTAATCCGTTTCTTGTGATAGATACGAAACATTTCAATCAGTCATTCTTGGATGATATTTTCAATGGTATGGAAGGATCAAACAGCATAATTGGTGGAATTGCGATTAAAAGTGAAAACCATCAAGCATTGAATATCATGCAGAGTAAATATTGTGAGAAGATTAATTGCATTTATATTGACCCACCATAGCTTGTAGGGATTTGCAATAATTGAATCCCCGCATTTTTCTCCCCAGAAAAAT
>CAZTGJ010000348.1:0-3370 GCA_964613025.1 uncultured Thermoplasmata archaeon
ATAGGGGTACAAAAAAAGAATATGTTTGAAGAATTGGAGAACCTTCTCAGGAAGGAGTTATGCCGCAGCTAAACAAATACAAAATATTTAATCTTTTGTCTTAATTTTATAGTTAATATTCCTTTTAAATCTATTATATACTTGTGTCATTATGTGCTTGTTGCATTAAGTAATTGGTGCCTGATTTCCTGCCCCCCCCTTCCCCCAATCTGATACGTCGTTTCGTTACCTCTTGTTTTACATCAATCATGCACATGGATGAAAGTCACCGGGAGGATGATACTCTCATTTTTACGGGTAAATTATTGCGTCACCACAAAATACGAAACCTCAATAAGAATCAGCCGAGATCCTTGCCAATCAGATTGAACTGGTTCATATGCCATTGAAACATATACCGCATGCGCCAACGCTTTTTCCGTTGGTGTACATCTCGATGAAGTTTTCGTTCTTCCGAAGTCGTTTGCAGATCTCGCCTATCATCTCGGTAAGCTCCATTTCAGTATCCCGGTTGTCATAGAGTTTTTTTGCCGCTTCCTCTGCAAAGGGGATGGTCTCGGGAAAATCATCGGAAAATGTTGTGTTTACACCTCGTATGCCATGAAGATATTGACTCACTGCAGCCTCAGTGGTTCCCACAAGACGGGCTATATCCTTTCCTTTGAGATTGTACTCCTCTTTGAGCCTGATGGAGACTATGGCCCGAATCTGTGGGAGTATTTTTCTTACAACTATTTCACATGGAGTTTTCATGGTAAAGGAACCCGGATTCAAATAATTAATTCTTTCCTTCATTTTCTTCTTCGGGATGGATTACAGACGAATTACTTTTCCTGCTTCCAGCATAGTCTCAGAAATGGTATACGCATTGGAGACCTCACCAATAACCAGTTTGTCCTTGATCTCGAAATAGTCGAGACAGGTTCCGCATACCATGAGCCTCATGCCGGAGTCCACCAGTATCCCGAGGTCGTCAAGGACCTCTGATCCATCAACCGCAAACTTCACACCGCTGTTCATAAGGATCAGGCAATCGGGTTTGGGATCGACCTGGGTAAGGGAATAGAGCACAGCCTTTGAGAGTACATAGCCGAGTTCCTCGCTCCCCTCTCCTATTCGGTCAGAGGGAAGGAAGATCACCGTTTCCCCAACCTGTGCCGGCATAAATTCGGCTTCCATTCCTGCTTCGGTTGCTCCCTCACGTCTGAGGATGTGGAGATAGAAATCCCCCTCCTTTTCTTCCACACCCACCTCGAATCCCCTCCGGGAAACAGCACCGGATATGTTCTGTACAGATGCCTGATTATCCACAATGACGGTGATCTCATCCTTATCTCTCAGGGCCCGTCCCGTACGTATTGCAGGTTCCGGACAATCCAATCCTCGAGCATCGATTATTTCTGCCATAACAATCCTCCTTTGGAGTAAAACATTCCCAGCCTTGTAATTCAGATTAAAAACCTTAACGTTGTTAAACGATTGGATTCTCTGAAGACAATAGCTAATACGTACCTCAATCTCAACCATGTAGATATATCAACCGCAAGGACCGGACTCAAAGTTTCGAAAGTCATAAATAGTACCGTTGGTATTGTTTTGATATGAACACCATCCCCAAGGCATTCAATATGTTTTTTAGCGTATGCATAGCTGCTCTACTTTTTACTTCTCCGATCGTCATTACATCCGGTCAGACCGAAGAATTCTCTGAGGACTGGCCCATGTTTCGGCTGAACTATAATCATACGGGATACAAAGAAGCTCTCGCACCGGATACCAACACCATTAGCTGGATATTCAACACCACCACCAATAACCGGTGGGTCGTCTCCTCCCCCATGATCGTTGATGACTATGTGTACATAGGGTCCGACAATGCAAAGCTCTACAAACTCTACCTGAATAACGGAACGGAGGTCTGGAACTATACCGTCAGGGAGGACACCACCGGGTGCGCCGCTCAGTTCTGGTCGTCACCCTGTGTCGATAAGGAAAATGGTCTTGTGTTCTGCCATGCAAGTGGTGTCCACGCAGTAGACATGGAGACCGGCGAACAGGTATGGCACATGGAGACGAATACCCGGGAGTTCAGTTCACCGGTAGTGCATGAAGGTGTTCTTTATGTGGGCTCCTATTCGAAGATTCTCTATGCACTGGACGAGTTCACCGGTGATATCATATGGTACTACCTGGCAGGCGAATACCAGAACGGCCTCCATGTGGAGGGTACCGGAGGTGCCATCTCTACCACTGTTGCTATTGCTGACGGCGTTCTCTACGGTGCAGAGCAGACCAACTACGACGAAGGGAACAACTACTGTGACTACAACATCTTTGCCCTGCCACTGGAGGATCCCGATGGAAATGGTATCATCGACCACGATGAGATCCTCTGGAAGTATGAGATAGGGGAACATATTCCGATCATCGATACTGGTATTCCCGGTGACAACGGGGACTGTTTCTCCTCTCCGTCGATTAATCAGGAACTTGGGCAGGTTTATATAGGGTCCAGGGACCAGCACATGTATGCCTTGTCTGTTGACCCGCAGGATGACGGATGGGATAATGATGGCGACGGTATCTCGAACAATGAAGGAGAGCTCATCTGGCGCTTCCAGACCGACAACGAGGTGTTTTCTTCCCCGAGCATCCACGAAGGCAACATATTCTTCGGGTCCGGTGCATATGCCCTGAACGATCCCGGGAGCATGTACTGTCTGAGGGAATCTGATGGTGGCGAGGTTTGGAGTTATCAGAACCCGACTGATGGTTTTCTCTCTTCCGCGCTTGTTGCGGACGGTAAGGTATACATGGGGTGTAACGACGATAACCTGTACTCGTTCAATGAAACGGATGGGGAGATCATCTGGGAGTACACCGCTGAGTCCGATGCGAATTACAATTCCTTTGGCTCTTCCCCCAGTCTGTACAAGGAATGGGTCGTGATCGGCAGTTGCAATGGACTGGTGTATGCCTTCCGGGATGAACCATTCGAGGACACCGCTGACGGAGATGATGACGACGATAATGGATTCTTTAGTGATATCAGTAGCGGGGGGAGTGCCTTGGCCGTTTTTGGACTGTTCATTCTGATCTTCCTGGTATTGGCCGTATTTGTGATAAGAAAACGGGGAAGTGACTGGGAGCAGGGGGGGGAATCAGTGAAAGAATCGGAACTAAACGGTGAAAATGGAGAACCCGAGGAATGGTGAAGGGGAACAACTGCTGACTGTGATTCGCATATGTGAAATCCCTTCTATAACAAATAGGATTTCATCGAAAATAGAAAATGATATAAAGCATTAACCCTTGACAGTATCTCCGAAAGGATTTTGAGAGATACTTCAGTCAGGTTTAACATTTTGTA
>CAZTGJ010000349.1:0-3369 GCA_964613025.1 uncultured Thermoplasmata archaeon
CGGCCGGTAAAATGACCGGTAAGATTCCATGAAAATCGGTCATTTTAGAGGGGACCCCTTTATTGAACACTAAGGCAAATCCAATAGGTATACTCATGGTCCACTTATGGGATTTTACTCACGTTCGCCATTCTCGTGTTTCTCTACTTCATCAGTCTCATCTACCTTCTCCTTTACAGCTGAAGATTCTGTTCCCACCGTTTCTTCAGATCCGTTACCGGCTGGTTCTGAATTCTCAGGAGGTTTGAACATTTCATCATCTAACTTACCCTCCTCGATAATGTGATCCTCTTCAGTCACCACCTCAATCGCTTCTTCCTCCTTTTTCGTAATGTAGTCCCGGATCATCTGGTCCTCCCGTATCCGAAATACCAGGTAGCCGATGACCGCAATAAGCACAATCATGATTACAATGAGGATCAAGTTCAATCCATTGATCATCCCCTCATCCTCGGACTCTTCGGCATCCGATACAAGGAACGTGATCGTATCCGAAGAGGTGGCGCCATCATCATCGGTGACGGTCAGAACAACAGAGTACGTTCCGGATGATGCAAAGACATAGCTACAGGTCTTCCCATACACCGTGTCATTCTCAATGCTCCAGGTGTAATTGAGTCCTGGAAGATCGGAGGGAGTATCTGTACTTGCAGACGCATCCAGAATTACCGGGGTACCAACAATGCCTTCCCTCTCTTTGGGACGTCCTGCATTTGAAATCGGTATTGGGTTTTCAACCTCGATAACCACCTGAGTCGTGTTGGTATCCTTCCCGTCCCAGATGGTCAAAACCACGGAATAGGTCTCCATGTCTGTATAGGCGTGATTCACTACCATCCCAACTCCTGTTGATCCATCGCCGAAGTCCCAGGTGAAGGTTAGCTTAGATAGGTCTGAGGGTGAATCAGTTGAGTCTGATGCATCAAAATTGATAACTTCATCCTCAGTTACTTGCGTAATGGTAATATTGATGTGAGGTTCTGGTACCACATTGTTGACGACGACATCTTGGAGCATTATCGTGAGATTCTCTCTCCCATCGTTAATGACAACAATGGGAGTAAATACCCCAACGGCGGTGAACTTATTGACCGTGTCCTTTCCTGTTGCCACACTTCCATCACCAAAGTACCAGGTGTAAGAATACGAACCATCATCCAGTTCGTGGGATACATTAAAGGAGACGGTTTCATCCTGGAATACCATGTGGCTACTTGCAACTGCTGGAATCATCGGTTCTTTGATATTGTATTGCAATAGTCTTGAGTGTGAGGCACCATCATCATCCATGACGGTTACCTCAACAGAGTACGTTCCCGCTTTCTGATAAGAATGATTTACATCATTCCCGCTTGCCGTGTTCGAATCACCGAAATCCCACAAGTACAAAAGATGTGGTTCATCCCCTGCGGTGTCTTCGGCAGTAACAGAGAACCGAAGTTGTTTCCCGGGAAGGTCTATACCCGAGATATCGACTAATGTTATCCTAGGATCTACATTCGACACGGTGACCGATAAAACTGTTGAGCTCATTCCTCCATACCGATCCGCGACCCGCAAGCTCACATCATATTGGCCTTGCTCCGAATACGCATGGGAAGGAGTCATATCGGAGGAGAGTGTTCCGTCCCCGAAATCCCAAAGGAACGACAGGGAATCAGAAATGGTATCCCAGCTGTCCTGAGCGGTGAACGCGATCACATCATCTTCATTTACAGCCGGGATATCGGAATCGGCATGGGCGGTTGGTATAACATTCTCCACAATTACGACAATTGAAGCGGTTGAAATGTTTTGGTAATCATCGGTCACCGTGAGATTCACCTGATACGATCCAGGAACAGTGAATGTGTGGGACGGTGATGGGGCAGTAGAAGTGTTCCCGTCACCCATCTCCCAGAAGTACGTGATGCTCCGTCCTGTTGATTCGGATCCATCGAATAAGTGTGGAGAGTCCATATCCACATATTGAATCATCTCACCAATGATGACAGCCCCGGGGAGGAGGTGCTCCTCAAGCTGGAGTGTTGTTCGAGTGTAAGAATCTACGGTAAGAAAACCCTCGTAGTTGAGGTATCCGTCCTTCCAGATGGAGATAGTGTATGGATTGTAGTCAACCTTCCCAGTGCGGTTTTGCTCATAGTCTACCAGCACCAATTGGGGAATTCTACCACTGTCGTCGGAGTACGCATTGAACACCGTGGTTCCAAATTTATCGGTTATCTTGACATGAGCGTCCGGGATAAAACCAGAGCGATTATCGGCTACCTTCAGATCTACTGGCCATAGAACCGAGATGCTGGAAGAATCATCATTGATGTTCACATTCTGAAACGTTGAGTTGATAAGTTGGATGTCTTTGCTGTTCGAGAGGTTCAGATCAATGGAGTTCTCAGTAAATGTGCAGTCTGTGATTTTAACTCCAGAGGAGTAATCGAAAAGGATTCCATTTCCGGTAGCATTTCTAATGGTGAAGTACTTGATTTCAACATAATTGGCATTAATTGTACACGCCGTGGTAGTGCTTTCTGCGTCAAGAATTGTGGAATCTGAAGAATCCCCAATGATGGTTACATTTCTCTTGTTGATAGAGATGCTCTCAAAATAAACACCATCCGAAACCATGATCATATCCCATTCGTTGGCGATATCAATTGCCTTCTGAATGGTTCGATAAGGATTACCTTGGTCTCCATTACCGACTGAGTCACTGCCATTTAGTGCAACATGGTGGATTTTATAACCGAATGGTTGGTCAAGCCATGGTTTGAAATTAACATCATCAGATACTTCATTTCCAATTCCGCTTGGATTTTCTGCTCGGTGATAGGGTCCTGAAGGATGCCCCCACCAGTTCTCAGTTGCGAAGATCAATTCACCTTCATTCTCAGATACATCAATGCCGTATTCAGAGTTGCCATAGATTTCGTTATAATGAGCTGCATTATCTTGGGAGTCTGAACTAAGATAGATTCCTACTCTATTTCCTGAAATTGTATTGTTCTCGACTGTGCTATCGCTGGTATCAATGAGCATGATGCCATATTCATTGTTCTCGCAAGTGTTATTCGAGAGGAGGCAATCACCTGAGCGGAAGAGGTAAATACCGGCATTGTTATTGGATGTGCATGTATTCTTCGTTATTTTACTATAACGGGAGTATTGAAATAGGTAGATGCCATATTTGTTGTTCTTGCATATGTTGTCGGTGATATTACAATTATTGGAGAAATCAAGGTAGATGCCATACTCGTTGTTCTCACATTTGTTATTCGTGATTTTGCAGTAATTGGAGGTCTCAAGAATAATTCCATCGCCGATGTTTGTTGAACATGTGTTGTTCGTGAGTATGTTGCCGTCAGAGGTCAT
>CAZTGJ010000350.1:0-3361 GCA_964613025.1 uncultured Thermoplasmata archaeon
ATATCACCCCAGTACCCACCAAATTGTAATCTTGCAGTGCTTCTACAACCTACATATAAAATAATGATAAAGACATAATTAAGACATAATAAAATCTAATTAAAATAATAAAATATTTAACATGTAATTTTCTGAAAAAGATTATTCCAACGATAACATTATATAACGTAGATAAGACGTCCACTGGGTGATAGTGATGATCACAAATTTTGAATCGAAATTCTCAGTAAATGCTGAGGCAATGAAAGCATCAGAGATCAGAGAACTCCTGAAACTCACCAACAAACCAGGGATGATATCCCTAGCCGGAGGGCTTCCTGATCCTGCAACGTTCCCGGTGAATGCCATAAAGGATCTAACTCTAGATGTCGTGGAAAATCATGCAAAGTCGGCACTTCAATACAGTACCACAGAAGGGGTACCAGCCCTCAGAGAGATCATTGCATCAAAATTCCATAATGATAAAGAATCACCTGACAACATCCTCATATCAACCGGTTCCCAGGAAGGGCTGGACATCATCGGAAAGACCTTCATCGACCCAGGAGACAAGATCATTGTCAGCGAGCCAACCTATCTCGGGGCAGTCACGGCATTCAAATCATACCGTACAAAATTTGTCACAGTCGAAGCTGATGATCGTGGAATGAACGTTGATTCCCTAGAGGATAAACTAGATCACATCTATGGGAAAGGAGACCTCGTGAAATTTGTGTACACCGTTCCGAATTTCCATAATCCCAATGGGTCCACCATGTCAATGAGGCGTAGGAAAAAGCTGGTAAAACTGGCTGATGAGTACGATCTGATTATCATCGAGGATGATCCGTATGGTCAGCTTCGGTACATTGGCGAATCACTCCCGAAGATAAAGGACCTCAGTCCGGACCGCACCATTTACATGTCCACCTTCTCCAAGATCATGGTCCCTGCCATGCGTCTCGGGTGGAATGTCATTCCCGAGGAAATCCATTCGAAAATGGTTATCTGCAAGCAATCAATTGATCTTTGCACCTCGGCATTCAACCAGTATCTCGCTCTCGGTTTCCTTGAGAAGGGATATTTTGAACCCCATATCGAAATGATCAAGAAGAATTACGGGGAGAAGCGGAAGGTCATGCTGAAATATCTGGACAAATACTTCCCCGAGAGTGCAAGCTGGACAAAGCCAGAGGGGGGTATGTTCCTCTGGGCAACCCTGGACAACAGGATCGATACCAGAAAAATGTTCAACAGGGCACTGGAAGCAAATGTTGCCTATGTCATGGGAGGGGCTTTCTATCCCAACGGCGGAGGGCATAATACCATGAGGCTGAACTTCTCGTTTTCCAAACCGGACATCCTGAAAGAGGGGGTGAAACGACTGGGGAAGGTCATCGAGAACGAGCTGACACTCCGATCACATCCGCTGCCTGAATGGGCAAATCTCAATTTCCCCTGAACTCCCGCTCCCAGGATTCTGTGCCGATTGCTCAGATTGTGGCAAACCGGGACATGGTACGTGTGAAGATCAGTGGTATGCTACATAGAAAAGGCACGTTTTTACAGGAAAAAGGAAGTGTGATTCACCATGTTCGAGGTAACAAACCGCGATACAGCAGCCAGAACAGGCAAACTCACACTGGGAGAGAAGATCGTCACCACCCCCTCCCTTCTGCTGATAGAACATGAACGTTTCACTCCTGAACTCCCGGAAAATATAGTACTTCTCTCCCTTGACACAGCATCTTCTGATAATGAAAAGGATGAACTGCCAAAGATCGAAGGAATTCCCCTCCGGGAAATTAAAGAAATTTACAGAGGCTCAATGCTCACCGGTGATCCAAAGTCAATAGCCGGGAAACTGGTATCCTCAAGGATCGATTCGGATTATTCCACGGCCCTCTACCTTCCTGGAACCGGGGTTGTCAGCGACTATGCCCAGCTCGTTTACTCGGGTGCGGACCTGTTTGACGCCTCGCGGCTCATTCTCTCGGCACGACAAGGTAATTATTGTACCTCCGATGGACCGGTCAAAAAAACAAACTGGAAACCAGGGAGATGCTACTGTCCGGGATGCATTGATGAGAACGATGACTTTCACTCAATCCTGACACATAATATTATTGCAGCCCTGCAGGAATTATCCGCCATTCGCACGTTCATCGCTCAAAGAAAACTCAGACATCTTGTGGAAATGAGAATTCGATCACATCCGGAGCTGGTCTCCATTCAGAGGTTGTTGGACAGAGATCACTACGATTTCTTTCGGAAAAGATTGGGTTTCATCGGAGGAGGTGTGATCGCGGTATCAGAGAATTCTCTTCATGAACCAGTGATTCGGAACTATCGGGAAAAGATCGCCGATTACAGAAAACCGGGGGGGGAGGTCCTGATACTTCTTCCATGCTCTGCGAGAAAGCCCTATTCTACTTCAAAGAGTCATCGATTGTTCTCAAATGTAACAGGTTTCTACCAGGGACTGGTCCATGAGGTCATCGTCACCTCTCCGCTGGGTCTCGTACCCAGGGAGCTTGAAAACTTCTATCCGGCGACGAATTACGAAATTTCCGTCACCGGCGAATGGAGCCGTTCGGAAATGGATATGATCCGCTCTATGATCTCCACCTTCATCGAGAATAATGAGTATTCCACGATCATTGATCACACACCCTACGGGTTTGTTTCCGAGTTCCTTCATGATTTGAAAGAGCAGGGAAACATCAATGATACCACCCGGATCGTGAAAACCGTGAAAAACGGAAAGGCCACATCCTCGGAATCACTTCATAATCTGAGAAGTGAGCTTGGATCACTTAACAACCGGGAGGGACGTCAGCCTATGGAATCCTGGAAAAGGGCAACCTTCGGTTCCATGTGGTGGTATCAGTTCGGAACTGCGCCGGAGGAGCTTTTCTCCGGAACCAAGGTGAGAGGAAAGTTCCCATTCTTCAAACTCCATGCGGAAAATGGTCAACTGGCAATGATGGTCCCGAAATCCATGAGGATCTCCCTCACCCTGGAAGGGGCAAAACATCTGGGGGCAGGAACAGGGAATCGGGTTTTCATCGAGGATTTCAATCCCTCAGGGGACATATTTGCCGTGGGAATTCACGAGGCAGATGAAGGGATACGAGTGGGGGATGAGGTTGCAGTCGTGTACCGCAAGGATGAGGATTCCGAACTGGAGCTCAGGGGTGCGGGAGTTGCAGTGATGAGCGGATCAGAGATGGTGGGATCCCGCAGAGGAGTGGGTGTGAAGCTCAGGCATAAAGGCAAGAAATAATTGATAAACACACCAATTGCTATGGCATCCCAGGCAATGAAGTACAAGAAAGTCGCCTTCGGCGACAACTTCTCTCTTTCAAGGGTCTAATTCAAA
>CAZTGJ010000351.1:0-3317 GCA_964613025.1 uncultured Thermoplasmata archaeon
ACTTTCACCTGCAAGCACCTGTAAGCTTAGCTGGGCACACACCGGAGCGACAACACAGTGTCACTCCTTGACGACACTTCGTGTCATCCAGAACTCGAATTAATTCTCATTCCTCATCAGGTTCTACCTTAACGAACACTTCCATAACGAACATTTCATGTTCATCTGGTCCTCAGCACTATGTGCATCAAACGTGTTCATCCGGCACTCATATCTTCGATATTCATACCTCATCGACCCCTCCGGGCTCAACCGGTGTTAAGAACTTCGTTCTTCCCACAAACCTAACCGGACCTCACATAAATGCTCATTCCCCCCCGCTGCACCCCCCCTCCGTTCTCGTTTCGTTCGGGTCGTGTATCAGTCCGTTATGCGGTTTTCCCCCTCCCCCACATTCGACAAGATCCCTCGCAACGCTCGGAATTTCACATGACAGCAATACTATTGAGGCGAAATTTATTATAGTTACATTCAAATGCGATGATGGAAGTAATACTTATGATAACGAAAGTTAAAGATTTAACTGTTGATGAACTACGATCATTGGTATCAGATACGGTCAGAGGAGTTATGGAAGATTCAATTGAAGATATGGTTGCCCTATCAAGTGAGAGATATCTGCGATCCATTGAAGAAGCAAGAAGAGATTACAAGGAAGGCAGGGTAAAATCGTTTGAGGATGTTTTTAATGTATAAGATCGTTATCACTAAAAGAGCGATCAAAGATCTCACGAATATAGATCGTGAAATGAAGGATAGGATTGCTAAAAAAGTGAGAGAGTACATACAAGATCCTTTCACGCATGCTCAAAAATTATCCAATCCGAAAATTGGAACATATCGATTTAGAATAGGAGATTATCGAATAATTTTCGATATCGATGGGGATGAGTTGGTAATCTTACGAATTGGACATAGAAAAAGCATATACAAATGATAAACAAATATCACCTAACACGGTGCATGCACCCAGCCTCCCCCCCAAGTTTTTCTTGATCCCTTGCTTCGCTCGGTAACTTTCAGTACCCTAGCAAGCCACTGATCAATTATATGAAAATGCTAAATAAGAATATCATACGAAGGTTAGAATATGGAAAATACGTTTACAGCAATATTTGAGAAAGTCGAAAATTGGTATATTGGTTACATCGAGGAATTACCCGGTGCTAATACCCAGGGAAAAACACTGAAAGAAACCCGTGAAAATCTCCGTGAAGCCATCGCATTGATCCTACTTTCCAATCGGGAAATCGCTGAGAATGGACTCTCTGGAAAGGATTTCATTCGAGAGGAAATCAAGGTTGCAATTCAATGAAACGTAGAAAATCAATCATCCATCTTGAAGAGGCACGGCTGCAAATTTCTACGAGAGGGAAGGAAGCACACTGTATATTACAATCCTTCAAATACGAAGACCTCAACAGTTCCTCGCCATGAAGAAATCGTGGATGTCCTTGCTAAGAAGATCTGTAGGGATTTGGAAATACAACAACCAAAATAATTAGTGCCTTTGGATAATACGGTGTATATGGCCAGTTGTATTACATCTTCACATCAAGAGCTGCACCAAAATCTTTTTTAGTGCGGTCAGGACAATATTTAAATACTCATATTAATATACTATGAGCATGTGGAACGAACAAGACCCCACGTGGCAGGAATACCTTTTGTACGGTCGAGACTCGGATGGAACACTCACTGTTCGGAGGACTGCATTACGAAAGTATCTCGAATTCTACAAGGAACACTTCAAAAAAGAACTCACCTTGGAAGAGATCGTTGAAATGGCGAAAGAAAGCGACATTACTCTTGAAAAAGCCTGGTTGCTTTGTTGTAAGAAAATGCTGAAAACCTTGGCACCTAATACGGTGAATATGTATGGCGCCCTCATACGATCATACCTCGGTTGGTGGGGTATGAGATTCTCGAAACGTGCTCGTCTTCCACTGGCGGTAACCACTGCTCAGGAACGAATTGAGAACAAGAAATATGAATATCGGCCTCCCGACGTGAAGAAACTCATCGATGTTGTATCAGATCTTCGGGATCGAACAATGATCCTGTTTTTCTTCCAGGGAGGAATCGACCTTTCAACAGCGTTCTCTTTAAAATATGGTGATGTGGCCGAACAACTGGAAAGTGGCCAATCCCCGCTCCTCATTCACGCGAAACGTCCCAAGAGCCAGTTTAATTTCCGTTTTTGCATTGGATCGGATGCTATCAATGCTCTCAAGGTCTACATCAATGATCGGAAGATGGTGCGGTATACGTGTGTCGGTTGTAATGCCTCATGGCGTATGCCTCGGCAGACCTGTACAAAGTGTGGGGCAAAAACCAAGACAATCAAAGAGGATGTTGATTATGACGAACCCCTTTTCGTCACACATGACGGGAAAAAACGAGCCATCTCAAAGTCAACATTTGAGAGCCGGATGAGACGATATGTGGCTCATGGGAAAATCGTTGACCCTCGCAGAATGAAGAGGGCAGATTTCAACATTGCCGGTACCCATGCTTTACGTGCGGCGTTCTCATCGATCTTACAATACCACGGGATGAACCAGGTGATCATTGATGGATTTCAGGGCCACAAAGTGGCATATGACAGTGCATATTCTCGCCTCTCTGATCGTGAGCTCATCGAGCTCTACTCCAAGTTCGAGGAGCATTTGATGGTTTCGAACGCAGAAGCAATGATGACCTTGCGGGAGGAAATGCTGGAGATGAAACGGAAAATGAAGGAAATGGAAGAGCGGGAAATTAACCGCGCAACGAACTTAGCTGGGCTTCCTTCTGATCCGGTGAAGGTGGCTTTATACAAACGGTTGTTGGCATTGGTCGAATCTGATACTGAGTTACTGCAGGATTATGGGCGATAGATTCTCATCAGGTTGATTGTTGGATCGTCAAACCTCCATTTTCTTCTCTGAAGTTCATGGAAAAGGAGGTGGATGAATTCAACCTAACAAGGAATCCAGAACTGAATAGTGTTTCTCTCCATCCCCCCCAAAATGAACATTGTTCCAAGGTGTACTTCCATAGATACATATTCACCTCTCGGACATCTAAGAGAATGGAGAAGGGCAATTTTTGTTCTTGAGATAGGTTTTTGAGGTAAAACTTCAATATATCAAACTTGTAATGGAACTTAGGATCCTCAGTCGAGGGCGGCGGAATTTGTTTTTGTATGGCTTCAGCGGATCGTATGTCACTTTCTGCAACCCCGGAAACTCATCCCTCATAATATCAATATCATCGGGCTTCGGATCAAACCCATCAATGATCAGCTTCAATTCTTCTCCTACTTTCTTGTAAGC
>CAZTGJ010000352.1:0-3285 GCA_964613025.1 uncultured Thermoplasmata archaeon
GGAGGATTAAGGAAAAAAGGCGAAAAGAAATGGCGGGGGGGTGCGAAATATGAACATAGATGTTTCCGATGAATCCCATCCCATATTTGCTGGCACATTCGATGGCGGATCTACGCTGTCGAAGATCGTGTACGCCGAGGGATTCCTCTTCATCATTGCAGGCCGTGATCTTCAGATCCACACCATTGACGACCCACTGAATCCTCTTGAGATCAGTACCGTAACTCCAAATCATTATCGGATCGAAGATGTTTTCATGCACCAGAGGACAATGTACATACTGTGTGATAATCCAAATGTTGCAAATACTGCATTAGTTATCATGGACATGACTGATGAAAACAACCTGGAGGAATTGTCAGACACAATCGTTTCCTGGAATGGGGCAATCTTCGCAGTAGATGCGGAAAAGAAAATTGCCTACATTGCCAATGATCGTCTCGAAGTGATCGACATATCCAACAGAACCGATCCCCGCTCCATTCTCACACTCAGCGAATTGGTGAATCCATCGGATATTGCAATTTCCAGCGAAGCGGTCTTTATTTCGGATGAATGGTCCAGAATAGTTATCATAGATGCGAGTAATGACACGAATATATTTGAAACCGGTGTTGTGGGAGGATGGAATATCGTCAAAGATATTGATTATCACGATGACCTCGTATTCATTTCAGATAACGGTCTCCAAATTTTTGATATTAGTGATCCGAGAATGATTACCAGAGAAGGAATTGTGGAGTCCGATAGTCCTTCGTATCATCTGGAACTCGGAGGAGAAATAGCGCAGAATTATGCATACGTGAGCAACGAATCTGGGATCCTCATTCTCAATATTGAGGATAAAGAAAATCCGTTCGTTGAAGGAGAGTTCAAGATCTTTTCCCATCGTGGACCTAATGGGAAAATTACTATTCAAGGAGATCTTGCCTATGTTATAGATTCATATTTTGGACTCGTTATTTGCAATATCACCGATCCTCTCAACCCAACGATCATTGGGGGTTACAACGAGAGTGGAAATATTGTAGATCAATGCATTTCCGGGGATAACATATATCTGGTCGATAAAACAAATGGTCTGCTCATCATCAATATTTCCGATCCGACCAATCCTGTAAAGGAGGGGCACTATTCGACAACGAAATTAACAAGTGTTGCGATCAGAAATGATCATGCCTTTGCCGTGAATGATACGTCGGGAAATATCACGATCATTGACATCACAGATAAAGGGAATCCTGTAGTGATATCGGAATATGAAATGAATAATCCCAGACGCATTGTCATCAATGGGGACCATGCATATATTTCGTCGTACCAGGGCCTTCACGTGCTCGATATCTCAAGAGAAGCCACACCGGTCGAAGTCGCATCCTACAGGGGACCGGGAACTTGGTTTGATATGGAAATCCATGATGATCTTGTGTTTCTTTTCGGGAATATCAACGGATTTGTGGTTCTCCAGATTCATGAGAATAGCTCTTCAAAGTGAATGAGAAAGCCACGGTTCCCCAGGGAACGTACGAGAACCTGGCGATGACCAGAGATTGGAATCCTCTTGAGTCGGATTCCCCGGAGTACAAATATTATGCCGAAGGTATCGGAGGAATCCTCGAGGAGGCTGTTGGGGGATAGGAGCGGGTCGAGCTCATCGAGATCCAGATTGCCTAGCAAAGGATGGGGACCCGTACAGAAAATATTAAATGAGCGGACGCAACCTGTGATGAGATATCGGAGGAATCGTCCTGCTGAAATCCAGACCGCTCTTCATTCTGCTCGTAACCTTGATCCTCAGCTCCGGCTGTACCTCACTCCCCGGTTCGGATGATGATAACGACGACACGAATTCGGATGCAGACGACAATCTACGCGTGGAGATGAGCTGGGATGCGTACATCCATCCTGATAATATGCATTCAGTGTTCCTCAACTTGAGCAACGGGCTTCCCGAACATACCCAGGTCGTCGAGATTGGCAGAAGCTATGAAGGGCGTCAGATCTGGGCTCTGAGAATAAGCGGAAATGTGAACGGAGACTTTGAGATACAGAAGGGTGAGGAAGGACAAACGGAAAAGGAGACCATATGGGAAATGGGGGGGGAAGGGGAAGATGAGAAAAATAGAAAAGGTGGGGGAAGGGAGAAGATGGGAAAAATGGAAAAGCAGGGGAAAGGGGAAGAAGTGCCGGAAGAAAAGGACGATGCCACTGAGATCACCATGATCAAACCCATGGTCCTGATGGTTGGAGGGCATCACGGTCAAGAGTGGATGGCACTTATGCCGCCCCTCTATTTTGCCTGGAATCTCATCAATGGATACGGTAACAATGAGACGTATACAACGTTGGTGGACACCCGGGACATCTGGATCATTCCTATTCTCAATACGGACGGAATGGCCTACGATATGGATCAGGGAGCTGCAGACTGGAGGAAGAACAGACAGCCGAATCCGGATGGAAGCATCGGAACTGATCTCAACCGGAACTATCCCTGGCATTGGGGGGAACCGGGAATGAACACACCCATTCCTTCGACAACTTTCTATCAGGGACCACCGGACTTTGAAGATAACGACGGTGATCTCCTGATCGACGAGGATAAAGTTGACGGGATCGACAACGATCTCGACGGGGAAGTTGATGAGGATCGCAATGGTGGGTTTTCAGCCCCGGAGACCAAGGCCCTTGGAACGTTTGTCACCGAGCATACACCTGTTCTGGCTCTTTCCTTCCACACCGCCGGAGCCCAGATCCTCTACCCTTGGAGCTATTCATATGACGAAACTCCGGATGATGCTCTGTTCCAGGCTATGGCCCAGGAGATGGCGGCTCTTACAGGCTATGAACCAATGCAGGGAAGTGATCTCTATCCTTCTGCAGGGGAATGGGGGGATTACATGTACGGGGTACACAACACCTATGCCTTCACGATCGAGCTTCTTGACCAGTCCGGAGGGGATGAATATGCTCCCCCGGAAATGATCCAGCCTACAGTGGACCTTGTTCTTCCTCTGCAGATCGCTGTCACCCAATGGGCAGATGACCCGAATCAGGTTCTGGACTGAGCTTTTACTTGAAATTCGGGAATTTTATTAATCAGTTTCCCACTCGACTTTAAGGGGTTCCTCTTCCCCGCTCCCCTCCCCCCCAGCGTCATTATTATCATCACCATCACTCGCATCAGTATCGCTGTCATCATTGTTGTCATCATTACGTTTTTCACGTAGATCACTATCACTATCACTATCACTATCACTATCACTATCACTATCACTATCACTA
>CAZTGJ010000353.1:0-3276 GCA_964613025.1 uncultured Thermoplasmata archaeon
AAACCATATTCGATAGGTCCCAGTTTCGGGCATGAACACCGTTTCTTCTTCTGCGGTCCTCTGTCCTTCCTCGGTCAATCGTCCACGATCATCAAAGAGATCTAAATCTTGGCAGCGTTGAAGAATATTCCTTCCTGCGGATATCGCTTTCGGACGATTTATCAAATCTTTGCAAATAATTTCAGGGGTGATAGAACCGCCAAGTTCTTGGGCTCGTTTTGTCACGGCAACAATATCAGGACGCTTATCTGTTTTAATTCCCATGTCCATAAGAATATCGTAGCAGTGCAGTTTCACATTTCGAGATAATGAAATATTCATAGTACATCACCATATTTTTAGATCCGAAGGAGTCGTTGTAGCAAGGTAATAGAGAACATCGGAATTATGCTTTTTTCCGTATGCTTTTTTGAAGGAAAGTTGATCACCAAAAATAACCAATAAAAATCGAGAACGAGTAATCGCTACGTTCAATCTATGGACACTGTTCAAGAATCCAATACTGTATCCATTTCGAACAAAGGAAAGGAATACAACATCAGCCTCATGTCCTTGAAATCGATCCACAGTGCAAATCTCGACTTTGATATTGTGCTTCGTATCATTGAAATATCTGAAATTTCTCTTCTTGAAATATTTCCGCAATCTGTGAGATAATTCTCTTTCCTGACCACGGTAAAAGGTGAGAATCGCGACCGTCCAACATCGAGAATCTGATTTTTGCTCTAATTTCTTTGGATGAGTTGTTGTCCATGCTCGAAATTGATCAAGCTCGTCCATGATTCGATCGGCTTCCTCTAAGTTTACATTGGATTTTCTTAGTGAATATTTTTTGTTCCCTTTTTGTGTCTTATTCTGAAATTTATTGTTGCCATACAATTGTTTCACATGACACCACCATCGCCGATGGTTGAATTTATCATAATTCCATTGCCGCTCTTTTTCGATGTATGCAGGGTCAAGAAGGGCAACAGGTTCTTTTGTTCTTTGATCCGAATAGATATGATCACGAGGAAATTGTGAAATGTCAGGATGCATTCTGTGCTGATATTCAAGCATCACATGTCTCGCCTGAAATACACGTGATGGAAGTCCACACGCTAATGCATAGTCAATCTTTATACCCTTCTGTTTTTCAAATTCAATGTCCTTTTTGGATTTTTTAAATCCTTCTTGAAGAAGCTCCAAGCATGAGGGGAGGGCGATTTGTTTTATATTATCCAACTGGCTGAGAAAACTGGTTTTTCGATCTTCTGAGAACCACGCCGGAATGAGTTTCTCAATTTGCTTAGACAAATATTCTTGTTCCTCTGGAGTTCTTCGTAATTCATATTGCCGAATTATTCGCCATGTTAATTCATACGCCCATGAAGATGGATCCCGCTCTTTCCTCAATTCCTCCAACGAAATGTTTGTGCTTTTCACGAGATTATTTTGTTTCCTCCAGTACCAAGCTCGCCGAGTGAAGTTCTTCAATTCTACATCATGATTCAAATGGATGATTTGGAGATCTGGAGGCAGGTATGGTTCAACCTGTGAAAGGATGGTGGATTCAACAAGAAATGCATCAGCCCCAAGAATTTTAAAATGTTGAAGTTGGTCCTGAAACGTGTCCTCTGTAACCAGGACTGTGTCAAGTCCTTCCTTTTCACATTGTTTCATGCATTTATCCAAAGATGGATCTGACGGCTCGGAAATAAACAGCAGTTTTTTCGATCTCAACGGAGATCGTTGTGTTCCACTTTCGCGATTATTCGGACGATGCATGGTAGTATTCTTGGGACCCCATAATCCGGCTGCTTTGTGAACATTCAAGCAAAGCTCTCCATCCTCCCTTCCATATCTTCCCAATAAATATTCGATATTTCCTTCAACTTCTTTCTCCTCAACATAGGGAGAAAGTTGTCGAATATCACCACTCAGGACCCATCGTTTCGCAAACAATGCCGGAACGAGAAACTCCTGAAACGTAGTTTTGCTCGCCTCATCAAGAATCATGAGGTCGAAGACCGGTCGTGGTGGTTGGTTCGCATTAATATCTGGATGCCGGAGAAATCCTATTGTTGTTCCACATATGAGATTCGCTGAGTCGAGTATGAGCTGAGTAATGACATTTCCCTGATCATCTTCCTCCAAAGATCGTAGCAGGAAATCCTGTGATTCAAGTGAATTCTTTCCACGGGATTGAAGGAATGATATGATGGAATCCTTCTCTGTTTGTAAGCATCGTTGAAGCGTATATTTTCTGAGCGAATCCTTGACGTTTTTTACTGAATTTGTAATTCGTATCGGAATAATTTCATCATGATCTTGTAATCGCTCCAGTACATTATCAACCGCAATGTGAGTGGAGGCGCAGAGAAGTACTTTTTGATTTCGTTGAATCGCCTGAAGAATAAGCTCACAGATGGCTGTGGTTTTTCCAGAGCCTGGAGGTCCGTCAAGAACTGCAAAATCTGGAGTCCCTGTATCTTCGTCAGCGAGGGCAATTTCCACGAAATTTCGCTGGGCGTCAATACCATCCCGTTTTTCATCAGTGAGAATCTCCCATTCAATATCTTCTGATTTCTGAAATTTAGGCCATTGAACAAATTTCTCCGATTCAATCAGGGATAAGAGAGGATGATATTCGCGTCTTGGACTGTTTAGTAAATACCGGAGAGCATGTAATTGTCTCTTGAGCGTCAAAGAGTCGGGTAATTGGTAAAGAAATTCATTGTTTGGAAGACGATTTACCCAGATAATTCGTTCAGAGGGATCACTATCATGAACCATAATAGACGTTTTTGATGATCGCCTTCCGGGACTGTCAAGGAGGAAATGAGAACTCATAAAATTCTCGACTGTTTTATCCGAGACATTCTCTGATATAGGATAAATGAATATGGGGACTCCATGTGTATTTTCGATATCCTCCTGTTCAATCTCCTCATCCCCCGTTCCTACATCTTGATTCTCTTGCTGTGATTCTTCGTCAGCTTTTGAAGGCTCTGGCTCATCATTCTTTACCTCTTCCCAACGCATTTTCACCTGAATATCCTCACGTTCCATCCTTCTGATTGCTCGATCCAAGTACTTTTCTATCGGTTGAAATCTATATGCAGCAACCCTCATTGTTGACTTGTGGTGGGTTTTTCCAAGATTTGCATAATACAATTCAGCCAGTAGCATTCCTCCATTTTTTCAGTGAATTATCAGTTCATATTTTCCTACAATCCTCAATTTATTTCATATATTATCCGTCCTTGACAGTTTTTCTATTATTTATATTCATCA
>CAZTGJ010000354.1:0-3260 GCA_964613025.1 uncultured Thermoplasmata archaeon
TTTTCCAGTGGAGATAAATGAGGGGATTTGATTATTGCAAATCCCTACAGGCTATGTTTTAGTTAGTATATTAACATCTCTCGTTATTTCTCTCGTGTTCACAGTATTGTATAAAAAGAAGTCGAGATAGTGCAATTAACCTCACCATTATTTTATCCACGAGTATCTGCAACATCTGCCGTATCCGCGTGCTAACTGTTCCGATCAAATCCGTTTTTATTTGATTTCTGCGAGGGGGGGCGGAGGGGGAAGAGGGAAGTGGTGGAAGGAGGTCAGAGTAATTCGAGTATTAGGGCAGAGGAGAGGTGCATGAGGAAAAACATTCAGAAAACCTTTAATAGGCCCACACTAACCCGCATGTGTGTCGTACAAACATCCAAAGGTGAAGAAAGGTCTCATCGAGGAGAGGGACTATCAGACGAACATCGCAGAGGTCTGCAGCAAGCGCTCCACACTTGTGGTCGTTCCAACCGGACTGGGAAAAACTGTGATCGCCCTCATGGTCCTGGCCGACCGCTTAGAACAGGGGAAGGTCCTCTTTCTTGCACCCACCCGGCCGCTGGTGGAACAGCATGCCTCCTTTCTGAAAAAAGCCCTCGTCTTTGAGGAGGATGGTCAAGGTGATGAAAGTAGTGGCGATGGTAGTGGTATTACACTTTTTACAGGTAACGTTCCGCCAAAAAAGAGGTCAGAGCTTTTCGCTGCATCTCAGATAATCGTATCAACACCTCAAGTGATCGAAAACGACCTGATTTCCGGCAGGATTCATCTGAAGGATGTCTCCATAATCATATTTGACGAAGCACATCGGGGAGTGGGGAACTATGCGTACGTGTTCATTGCAGAACGGTACCGGAGCGACCGTCCGTATGGAGACCAGCTCACTCTGGGAATTACAGCTTCTCCCGGGAGCAATGCGGACAAGATTCTTGAAGTGTGCGAGAACCTTGGAATGATGGGCGTGGAGATCCGCAGCGAATATGATGCCGATGTCTATCCTTATGTTCAGAAGGTGAATATCACATGGATCGAGGTGGAGCTTCCGAAGCAGGTGAAGCGGATCAGGGACCTCCTGAACGAGCTCTACGTTGAATACCTGAAAAAGCTTCAGAGATGGGGTCTTCTTAACCAGACTACAATGGTGAGCAAAAAGATGCTTTTAGATACGCAGAAACGTATCCAGGGTAGGATATTCGCCTCCAAGGATCCTCCGAAATCCCTGTTCCAGGCCGCATCCCTTCAGTCCGGCTGCATGAAACTCAACCATGGGATGGAGTTGGCTGAGACCCAGGGGGTGTATGCGCTCAGGGAGTATTTCGACAGATTGGACAGCGAAGCCCATGCCAGGGGAGGGGGAAGGGCAGCTAAGGTGCTCCTGACTGATGAGCGGGTGAGAATGGCGATCCGCCTTACCCGCAAGGAGGAAAGCGAACATCCGAAGCTGAAAAAGGTCATAGATATCGTACGGAAGGAACTGAGAGGCAATTCCACATCACGCATCATCGTATTCACCCATTATCGGGATACCTCGGAGATGGTCACAGCAGCCCTTGAGAAAGAAAATGGCATTCGACCTGTCCGGTTCGTTGGACAGGCTTCCCGGGGGGAGGACAAGGGGATGAGTCAGAAGGTTCAGGTGGAGACAATCCGGGCCTTCGAGGAGGGGGAATACAATGTCCTTGTGGCAACCAGTGTGGCGGAGGAAGGGCTTGATATCCCATCTACCGATCTGGTGGTGTTCTATGAACCGGTACCCTCCGAGATCAGGACCATCCAGCGCCGGGGAAGGACAGGCCGGAAGCACGCTGGCAAAGTGGTCATTCTTATCACCAAGGGAACCCGGGACAATGCGTACTACTGGGCAAGCAAGAATAAGGAAAAGAATATGCAGAAAGAGCTCAGGAACCTCAGGAAGGTGCTCAAGGAGAATATCGATGTAGATCAGTCAGTAGAAGAGAGGAACCGGAGACAGAGGTCTATTCGTGAGCAAGTCCAGGGAGTTGAAAAGGATAATGTACGTGCATCGGATTCTTCCTCCTCCTCTCTCTCCTCTCCCTACACCCCCCACCCCCCTTCCCCCGGTCAAGAAGAAGATCAGGATAATGCAGGAGAATATGAGATCCCCTCGATAAAGAAAGGTCAGACCCACATTTTCGATTTCCGCGAGACAGATCTGAACAGGCAGGTGTCAGGGCAAGTGGCAGGACCAGAAGCAGAGGGGACAGATGAGGCACTAAAAATCAAAGCCCGAAACTGGAATGTGGGGGAGGGAACGATATTAGTGGACACCCGGGAGTTCAACTCATCGGTTGTGAAGGAGCTCTCCAGAATGGGGTACACTATTACCTCTGAACAGCTCGATGTGGGGGATTACATTTTATCAGACAGACTGGGGATCGAGAGGAAGGCATCAGAGGACTTCGTTTCGTCACTTAAGGACGGAAGACTGTTCCAACAATTAGGATGGCTAAAAAAGTCGTTTGTCCGTCCGGTGGTGATCCTTGAAGGAAAAGGACTGTTCGATTTGGGAGGGATGAACCCGGCATCCATCTACGGAGCACTTGCCTCCATCGTTACCGATTTCGGTATTCCAATCATTCACACGAGGGATCAGAAGGAAACAGCAATAATGATCTCTTCCATCTCGAAGCGGGAGTACGCCGAAGCCAGAGCCCAGGCAACTCGGGTGGATATCGGGGCTGGACTCATCAAGGAACGGCAGCACTTCATAATCGAAGGACTTCCCAACGTGTCCGCAGTATTGGCACGACGGCTACTGGATCATTTTGGCAGTGTTCGGGCTGTTCTGAATGCCTCCCTTGAGGAGCTTATGGAGGTGAAGGGTGTGGGGAAGAAGATCGCACAGGAGATCATCAGGGTGATGGATGAGGGGTATCTGAGGAAGAAGGAGGAAATATAATCCATTCCGGTGGAAAGTATATCTATCGCTTTCCCACTCCCCCTCGGTGAAAACATGCTGAATCTTTCCCCACAACCTCTCTTTGCACTATTCATGGGAATTGCCATCCTCGCTTGGTTTATCTGGGGTCTCTTGCATCGCCTGGAAGTAGCCCGAAAGTACGAATTCGGTTTACTCGACGTTGATATGTCTCAATGGTACGAGAACATGTTCTGGCCTCTGCTCCTTTTACTAATCCTGAGCCAGCTCTGGGGAATCCTCTGAGGATCTCTGGTTTAGGAAAATATGTCGTGTAACTTCCAAAACTACCTAGAAATGTAACTTTAAAATTACCTATCTA
>CAZTGJ010000355.1:0-3259 GCA_964613025.1 uncultured Thermoplasmata archaeon
GCCTTTCAAGCAAGGTTGAATTGTCGTTATTAAAAGGCTCGCGAAAATCGGTGATCAAAGATAATGATAGAAATCGAACTGTATATTCGGGTTCTTGTGAATTTGATGTATATACACGCGTCGAAGTAAGTCCTTCCTTCTCCCCGACAATGGAATGGATTGTAATCACGATTGGGGCCATTGGTGTCTTACATTGGATCTCTTCGGATCATTCGGGAAAGGGGAAGGGAAAAAATTGAGGGAAAAAAGAAATGGGGGGTGAAGGACTGAAGGAAGAGGAGGGAGGCAAGGGATAAAAGCGAACTGACAATACAAATATGAGCAATAGGATAGGGAAAGGAAGTGCGGATTTGCGTAAATTGGGATTATATAACGAACAGGAAAAAACGAAATGGATCGTGCTCACAGTCGTTTCAATGACTTTAATCACAATAATCTTAGCAATGATTCTCAAAATGTGGGCTGATTCATTCATTCGGAGTGACAAGCAGACCCCGAAACTGGAAACCGAATGTTTTGTTTCCCTGCGAGGTGATTATATCGTCATGATCGAGAAGGTCGATCCTGATGCAGTGGGTGTGATAAATTGCAATTACATCCTACTCGACGAGCACGGACGCGCAGTTCCTGGGGTGCAGGGGTCTGTGAGGGAGATTTACGGTGTTGACCTTGACTTCAGAGCAGGGGATTCTGATGATCAGGGAACATTTAATGTCAGCTTTGTTGACATGGATAAGGATGGAAAGATATGCGCAGACGACTACTTCATTATCCGTTCTGAAAAGAATGGAGGAATTGCAGAAATGGATTATAGCCTCCTGATCAAATTCGATGTGACGGGTGAAAAAATGAATACACCAAAGAACTTCACCAATTCGGCTCAGAAGTACTTTGATTACCCAACATCACGGTTAGATGCAACCCTGATCGATTCAGGGAATATATCCATTGTAAGGTGGAGCAGGATACTGGAACGATTTCAGATTCAAAATGGACAGGAGGTAGAGATATATTTACCAATTTCGTATCTTGGGGAAGGAGAAGGGAATATTACCATACGGATGTTCAATCAAGGATATCTTACATATGAAAGGATTTTTCATCCTGGAGAGGGGGAGCAGGTAAATGTATCCGACCATTTTGTTTCATCCATGATGAATCCTGTTGAATCCTTTGAAATGCAGAACGTTACATTCATTATCCATGACAATGAGAGAAATCGTACGTTGTTTTCGGGGTATTGTGATTTTTATATTACTGGTTGGTCTACCACATCTCCGTCATTCAGTATTTCGATTGAATTGATGGTAATGACAATTGGGTGCATTTGTGTCTTGAATTGGATCGATTCCCGACAATCCGGAAAGGTGAAAATTTAAGAATGAAGGGAAGTGGGAAATGAAGAAGGTGAGGTTAATTGTAGTCTATTGATTGTCGTCTTTTCACTCACTTCACATTGAGTTTCTTTTTGAGATTTTCCAATGTGGTGTAATCCCCTGATACCATCTCTTTGAGCCTTTTCCGATGTTCTTCGACAGCATCCTCATATGTTTCGAAAATGCAGATTTCTTCTTCTGTCATGTCAATCACGTCTCTTATTTATCTTCTTATCGATCTTCTCCCTGAGCACATCGATCCCCAGGGTCTCGATTTCCTTCCCCTCCTGGATGGGGCCAATATCAACCGTCGTAAATGGGTTATTTGATTTCTGCACACCAATGGTGATCCTGCCGTCGTCGATATCAAAGACCTCTATGAATCCTATGGGGAAACGTGGTAGATCATCCGAATGGCTGAGCTTCCGGAAGGGGAGTTTGTTATTCCTGAGGATGTTCTCGATCATATTTGCCATGTCCTGATTTCCGATCTCGTAGACTTTAACCCACCGGTGCAGACGAAGACGATACAGCGAGATGAGATAATAGAGACATAGGGGGAGGATGACGAGGATGATGACAATGAAAATTATTCTGCCCCCGAAGAATTCCTCCACAGGGGATTCCCCGCTTCCAACGAATATCGAAATGATGTAGAAAATCGGGAAGAGAACCACCGGAATGATCGCCTGCTGGAGAAGTTTGTCCAGCCGCTGCCAATCCTTCAGCATGTTGTACTCTTTAACTGCCACCGGTTCCCCTCCTGGTGAGTTTGGGTAGTCCCATGTCGAGCATTCTTTTCAGGTTTTCGATCTCCTGTTCATTCTCCTCAACTATCGGACCGATGGCCAGCTCGGTGGTGGATCCATGGGCCTGAACAAGGAGCTTCACCTTTCCTTCATGGAGCGTGAACATTTCCAGATAGTAGGAGGGTATCAGCTTGAAGATCGGAGATCTCATTTTCTGCTGGAACGGAAGTCCGGATTCCTTCAGCTTCTTACTGATGAGGTCGACCGCTGTTTTTGATCTCACAGGGAAAAGCTTCAGCCACTTGTTCATCCTGGTATGACCGACCTGATTCGCATAATGGAGGACCGGGGACATGATGATCAGGGCGATCACCGGGAGGATCAGCTTCACGTGGGTTCCTTCAATAAGGTAATAGACGCAGAATGATCCGATCCCGATCGTGAGGATTAATTGCCAGTAGAGCCCGAGCTTCAGCGATAGAGGGATCTCATCCTCGTACTTTGCCCATCCGGATCTCAGCCCGATCATCTCATCCATGCGTCCGCTTCCCTGGATCTCTTGAATTCATACAAGGTTCATCTCTGGCGTCTCACGTACATTCAACTCTATTCCCCATTACAATGGATACAGATGGAAGATTTCAGGTGGTCTCATCTCCCACTCATTAAAAGGATCATCCTTCACTGCTTGATGCATTTTCGGCATTGCTTCTTCCCACTGCTCCCGTGTCTCCCAGATTGCCAGTCCGATCACGCGACCGGTATCCTCGTCCTTCAGAGTATTGACGGAAATGAGACCCGGGAGTTCTTTCGCGGTTTCACCGAACCTGTGCATCGATTCGATGAGAAACTGCTCCTTTTCCTGCCGTGGATAATGGATCGACATATGCACGAACATGGGTTCCCTTCCGCTTCTCTCTGTTTATGTTTTTCCTTGAGTCGAGAAAATTATGATTACTATTATTAATGGGGGGTAGGGGGGTGGGGGAGGGGGGAACGAAGAGTAGAGAATGGTGTGGGGAAAACAAGAGAGTGATTCGGAGGGCAGGGGGTGGGGAGGTGAAATAAGGAAGTCTGAATTCAGTAAGAGTTCAGTGATCTGAAGCCCTCCTACACTGGAAAGTACACATTTCA
>CAZTGJ010000356.1:0-3256 GCA_964613025.1 uncultured Thermoplasmata archaeon
GTCACCGATGTTGATACAGAAGAAGGAATTCATAGCGTCGAAGTTCTTATAGATGCAAGAAGGGATCATTTTACTTATTCAACTTGGACTGATCAGAATGGTTACTATGAAGTTCTGGTGAGATCCAGTAACGACTATTCAATGGTAGTTAGTCACAGGAAGTATGAAAATAATCAAAGATCCATTTCAGTCTCCTCGGGGGAAACAAGCACCCAGGATTTTGAGTTAGACAAGCGATCCAAGCTATATGGATACGTCACTGACCAATACACAGGTGACCCCATTCCTTCGGTCGATATTGTTGGTTATGATGATAATGGGGATGATAATACTTATTCTCGTCCGGATGGATATTATGAACTCTGGATACCAGCAGGTGAAGTAAGCATTGAGGCATTCCATGATGATTATCATAACTATAAGGGAACAGAGCACTTGGATGAGAATGAGGAGTGTGAGCATAATATTGAGATGACACCGGATACAAAAGATGCGAGGGTATATGGATACGTAACAGACCAGGATGATGGAAGTCCAATTGCAGATGTACATGTAATGCTTCATGATCCTGAAGAAGACAAAATGTACGATGACTATACCGATGAGGATGGGTATTATTCCATACCCTGCCATGGTAATAAACGGTACAATTTGCTTGCTCGACATAAGGATTATTACCATTATAACGAGGAAGACATCTACGTGATGCGGAATGAGGAGAAGCAGATTGATATTGAGCTTAAGCTCAAACCACTCCTCTATGGTTATGTGACAGATAGGGATAATGGTAAACCGATTGATGATGTTGGTATTTCTCTTAGAGCTAAAAGCGGTTCAGGAAGCTATAGTACAAGAACCAATGAGACCGGTTACTATGAAATAAGGATCGAACAAGGTGAGTGGAAATTTTTAGCACACAAAGATGGTTACAAAGATTACTATGACGAAATCACCATAGAAGATGATGAGGAGAAGGAATATTCTCCAACAATGAAGCAGGGTTCGGGATCAGAACAGAGACTCTTTGGTAATGTTACTGACGGTGAGACCGGAGATCCAATTCCCGATGCATTTGTTAAAGCGACTGGAGATTGGGGATTTACATGCATGAATACAGATGAGAATGGATATTACAACTTCGACAATTTGGACGCCGGTGAATACGATTTTCTGGTGCAAGCAGACGGATACCATGACTATGAAGAAGATATCATCGTTGAAATTGGTGAGAACGAGAAGAACGTGAGACTTTGCCCATCCGACCGCTCTTATATCCATGGATACATATCCAATGAAGCCACTGGAGCTAAGATTCAGGGAGCCCTTGTGGAACTCGAAGGTGATGGATCAGATACGACAGATGGTAATGGGTACACTTCATCGTGACGGATCCAGGTGAATACACAATGATGATAACCCATAAGGATTTTGAAGACTACTCGGATGAGGTAGCAGTATATCAAGCAGAGAATCAGTATGATGCTGAACTAATACCCATCACATTCTTAGAAGGCTTGGTTAGCGACAGGGAAATAGGGAACCCACTGGAAGGTGCCTCGATTGAGCTCGATGGTCGTGAACACTATGAGACAATTACCGATTCCGAAGGATACTACAGAATCGAGTGTGATAGTGGAGAATATGATATCACTGTTACCTGTGATAGTTATCTAAAACATTCCGATGAAATCAATGTTGATGAAGGGAGTAACAGCTACGACATTGAACTGAGGAAAAGCGAAACCTTCATTCATGGTTATATTACGAATGAGGAAAACGGAAAAGCAGTGGAAGGTGCAACCATAACCTTAGAGGAAACAGAGTATTCTGATATAACTGATTCTGAGGGATATTACTACATCGAGTGTGATCCTGAAACGTATGATATCATTGTTTCCCACGAAGATTATCATGAATATGAGGATCAAGATATTGAAATTGAGAACGGTGAGAACACCCATGATGTTCAGTTGGAACCTTTGGGAACAACGACTTCTCTGGAAGGATATGTTTCGGATAGTGAAAATGGGGATACCATTGGAGATGCACTAATCGAATTGCTTGGTGATGAAGATTATTCTGTATCAAGTGATTCAAATGGGTATTATTATGTCGAGTGTGAACCAGGGGAATATGATATCGTGGTTACCCATGACAATTACCTTCAATATGAGGAGAAAAATGTTGATCTTGGGGGCGGTGAGAACACCTATGACATCCAGATGGAGTCCATTGCAGCCACAACATATCTGGAAGGATATATTATCGATGACGAGAGCAGTGAACCCATTGATGGTGCTGAGATAGGACTGGGAGGAGACGATACTTATTACGGTACAACGAGCGATGCTAATGGCTACTATTATATCGAGTGTGATTCAGGAGATTTCACCCTGGCTGTTACCTCAGATGGATATTTTGATAATTCTGAGAGTATCTCAATAAAGGACGGTGAGAACGTAAAGGATGTGACTTTAACCACAAGCATCGGATACATCGAGGGATATGTTTCAGACGATTCAAATGTTGCAGTACATGGTGCAAGGGTCGAACTTACGGGAAGTGAGAAACATGAGATGTTCACGGATTCAAATGGATATTATATTATCGAGTGTGAAATTGGTGAATATGACCTCAAGGTTGAATCCGATGGTTTCGAGGATTTCTTAGAAAGCGATCTAAACATTGCAAAAGGTACGAATTGGTACAATATGTCTCTCACACCTATCGTCGAAATAATGGGAGTCGAACTCACTGGAAATACTCATTTCAAATTAGAACAAGGAGGTGAAATGACACTCTCATTCTTGGTCACCAATACAGGGGAAACGAAAGAAGACTTCGGCTTCAAGATCGAAGGGTGGGATACGGAAATTGGAACCATTATCCTGAAATCAACTCAGCTTACCATTAAACCGGGAGAGATCAAGACGATCTCAGCAACCGTATGCCTCATTGAAAGCGCACCAGTTGGTAAGTATCAATTAACCCTGAGGACATATATGGAATCCGATGATACTACCAACGACGAGCTAGAGGTTACACTTGATGTAACAAATGATGCAGATGATGGAGATTCTGAATCAGGATTCAGTACCTTTTATTTTATTGGTCTGGTAGGTATCTTGGCTGCTGTAGTTGCCGGATTATTTATCTTCTTTAGAGGTAAAAACAAGTATGATGATTGGTAAAGGATAGCATCAATAGAAAAATAGGGAATTGAACCCAGAATATCTGGGTTCCTTCATTTTTTTTG
>CAZTGJ010000357.1:0-3178 GCA_964613025.1 uncultured Thermoplasmata archaeon
AATGGTCTCACAAATGGTAATGGTCTCACAAATGGAAACGGCCTCACAAATGGTAATGGTCTCACAAATGGTAATGGTGCACTCGATGCTGAAACCCCGAAATCAGCCATTTCCCGGATTCCCTCGAAATGGTTGAATGAACTTTCATCTAAAAAGGGAGTGTCAGTAGCCGTAGGAACTGCAATCATCCTTTTATTTTCCATGTCATTTTATACAATTTATCTTTCTGTTGAATCAAATGGAATGGCAATAGATGGTGAATTCTCGGATTGGGACGACACATCTATGAATGCGGACGAAGCTGATCAGCAGAACACTGCCATCGACATAACCCGTGCCGCTGTGAAGGACAGTGATGATTATCTCTATTTCTATCTTGAAACAACTGGCGATATGTTCCAGGGAATTGGAAGTGAAGGAGATACTGTCCGTTTCTTTATGGATACCGATGCGAATTCCAACACAGGTTATCTGATAGAGGGAATTGGTGCGGATTATCTCATCGAAATTTATGGGATCAATAATGAAATTTTCTCATCCAATTATTATGAATATTACCTTTATCATCGTAACGCCACGGATGAACCAAGGACCCAGTATGACTGGAATGCTTGGGCACCCATGTTCCGGGTGGACAGTGAAGTGACCGAGAACAGGATGGAAGCAAAACTCTGGGTCGATGAACTCAACATCCCTTCCCTGGCACACTCACGAATTCTCGTCCAGGCTGTTGATCCTGATGACAACTATGATATTTCCCCAATATTTTCAATGAGTGGATCCATTGATGTTCAGGTAAAATCCAATGGTGTGAACTACATCTCTCCGGATATGGAAACTGAGTTCATGACGATAACTCTCAAGAACATGGGAGACACCACTCCGAGAATTTCAGGATTAACCTTCAAAGAGAGTTCGACAATAACCGTTTCTGATATTGAAAACATCGAATTAATTCTGAATGAGGAAGTCATCTCCACGGGGGATTTCAATGGTGATGTGATAACCTTCACCGATTTTGATGTGCCCATTGATACTGAAATAGTGATCTACCTCAAATTTTCATTAACAAACGATGCGATCGAAGGACATGCGATTTCCCTTCGGCTCTCCGAGGTCATATCAGATTCCGGTGTCAGCATTGACTTTGCAAAGATCTCTGCATACATTTCCCTGGAACCTGAAGTTCCGGTGATCGATGGCTTGTTCGGTGATTGGGTTAACCCAGTGACAGATGATACCGATGATGTAGTTGATTCTGAAGGAAAAAGTGTTGTCAATCCGAATATCGACATCAATGCTTACGATTCTCGCAATTATGAGGATTCTGTTTACTACTACATGAGAGTTGAAGGCACCATGCTCTACGGGAAAGCCGTGCCCATGGACCGTGCAATCAATGTTCCTTCAGAGGATACCCAGGGACAGACTGGGAATCAGGATGATTCCCCATTACCTGTAGAAACTGGAGAGGATGCAGTGTATGTATTCCTTGACACCGACCCACTATTGGGATACACGAATATCCATATCCCATTCGGTGCCGATTACATGATAAAAATTACTGGCCAAGATGGCATCATTCATACCTCTGAATATTATCGATACAATGGGATCGTCTCCGATGAGTGGTCCTGGACATATATCGGAGAGGTAGAAGCCGCCTCCAATAACAACGAAATCGAAACCGCAGTCGGTATGGAGCCTCTGAACAGCTACTTCCATATGGTTGACTGGAACGAGAATGAAGATTACGGTTCCTACTCCATTGGTGTCGATGGTCTCAAACCAGCCGGCGTCAGGGTCATTGAGCCGTCTGGTACAGATTCTGGCGAAGAAGTTGGTTATGCAATAGCAACAGGAGATTTCAATAACGACGGAGATCTCGATCTGATCGTCGGTGCACCCGGATGGGTGGACGAGGCAGATAGTGACGTGGGTAGAGTGTACATCTATTATGGATCTGGAACCGACCTGGATACAACAGCAGATGTCACTATAAGCGGTGATACCGCAGGGATGCGATTCGGTCAGAGCCTTGCCGTGGGAGATTTCGATGGTGATGGAGATGCCGATGACTTCGCAGCCGGAGCGCCCAACTATAACTCAAATAGAGGGAGCGCATACATCTTCTACGACGGTGGAACCGACGGAGATGATGTGACCAATGCTCATGTAACATTATCCTATACGACGAATAGACAGCAGCAATTCGGTTATTCCTTGCTTGGTGGAAACTTCGATAATGGAGATGATGCCGATGATCTTGCTGTGGGAGCCCCTCAGTACTCTGACTGGGATGGCAGAGTATTGATCTACTATGATGGACTCGATGCCGATAGTACCCCTGATGTCACTATATACAATCTATCAGATGACGCGATAGGTATGGAAGCGGGAACATCTCTGGCCAAAGGAGACATAGACAATGATGGTGATAAAGATGATCTCGTTGTTGGATGTCCGGCATTTGATTCAAATAAGGGACAGATTGTCGTGTATGAGGATGGTGCAGCATCCAGCAGTTCAGCAATAGCTTCCTCTGACTCATCAGAATTTGGTTTGGCAATTGCTGTTGGGGATTTCGACGGTGACGGTACCACAGATGATCTCCTCGTTGGAGCACCCCGCTTCAGTAGTTCAATAGGGCGGGCTTATATGTATCAGGATAGCACAGGTCCTTATGGCATCTCAACTCGTGAAACGTTCTATCGCGGTTCCAGTGCTGAAAGATTTGGTTACGCCGTTGCCGCTGGTGATTTCTACGGAGATGGAACGGATGACGCGATCATCGGAGGACCTGGGATCAATCAAAATAAGGGAAGGGTAACCGTTTACTTCGGGGAAGACACCGATATGGATGGAAGTCCCGACATTACCGAAGAAGGTAGTAGCGCAAATCAGCTATACGGACAGTCGGTTGCGGCTGGAATGCTCATCGACAACGATTGGAGTGGTGTTGATCTCATCGTTGGTTCCCCCGGATGGGATTATGGTGCCACTGATAAAGGGAAGGTCACCATATATGAAAATCAGGACGACTTGGAAATCCCCGAGTTCCATGCACTGGTACTCCCCACCATGGGAATCATGGCGCTCTTCGTAATATTCAGGAGAAAAAGGAAGTAAGTATTCTTTCCTTTTTCTCTTCTAATTTCTTTTTCACTCAGGTATTAGT
>CAZTGJ010000358.1:0-3160 GCA_964613025.1 uncultured Thermoplasmata archaeon
TTTTTCTGGGGAGAAAAATGCGCGGATTCAATTATTGCAAATCCCTACAAGCTAAGAATTATAATGATAAAAAATCTGCCACGGATCACTGCTTAACGACAGCCCTTCGTGAACCCGAGATGGCATTGGCCATGATCTCCTCCACGGTGAGCCCGTTGAGGGAGTAGTGGACGAAGATGCCGGTCCGGCTGGAAGTGATGAGCCCCTTGTTGGTGAGCTTTCTGATGTGATAGTTGATGGTGGCGGTGCTGAGGCTTACCAGCTTTGAAAGATCCTTCTGGGTAATGGCGGGTGTCTCCTCGATCCGCCGGAGGATCTCCTCCTGGACCGATGTGATCCGTCCGTACGTGGTAACCTTCATCTTCTTGGGGTAGTACCGTCGATACATTCCGTCGGTGACGGATTTGAGGAACCCTCCCTTTTCAAGCACTGAAAGATGATAGGCGAGCTTTCCGTTGGACATCTCGAGATCCCGTTTGATATTGTTATAGGACTCACCTGGGTTCTGCTTTATGTATCCGAGGATCTCACCACGGGTGTAGTGCTCAACGATATCCTTCTTCGACATCCTCATATAGAGGGGAACAAAGAGAAGAAGGAAGCGGTAGCGTACCGATTCCGCAAAGGCCACGAAGGCGACGATAAATGCGATAGATCCGGCAACGGTAGAGGTGAGGATGACTCCGGGGATCAGAGGATCGTCGTTTGCCAGAAGCTGGAACGTTGGCTCCTCCATGACATGAAGGTTGAAAGCCACATACGGAGTAAGTATCTCAAGGGTATTCTCACCGATCTGCTGGATCATGGTGAAATTGATCTCCACATCTCCGGGTTTCAGATCCACCGGGACCTGAAGACGCAGTTCCCCCCCCGCCCCCACGGTATACACATCGGTGAAGAACAGGATGGTTTCGTCGTTCTGGGTTTTCGTTCCCATGAGAATTACCGTACCAATGGTCTGTCCCACATTCCGCAGTGTCAGGGTCATAGTGAGCTCGGTGGATGATACATTTGATTCCTTCAGTGATTCAGGAACTTCCAGGGACATGATCGCATGTTTGACGGGGTCGGCCTCTCCCTGAAGTACAGAGACATGAGTATAGGCAATATTGTTGTCCTCCCTCAATTCAAGTGTTTCCATATCCTGATCGATGATCGTGAAAATAGTGTACTGACCAGCCATTCCAGGAAGCCATTCGACCTCCAGGGTCTTCTTTTCCTTCCCGCGTACGGTTACGGCTACACTTTCGATGAGTTCGGCGGTGGATGGCAGAGAAAAGGTATCCATCGGAATGTCCACATCACCATCCCAGATCCCCAGGACCCGGTATACCGAAACATCAGTACTAACACTGGATGTTCCGACATTGGTTACGGTGGAGGCGATGGTGGAAACCTCATCGTCGCTTGGCTCTCCCGGAAGGATGATCATGTCGGTCCCGGAAATGGTGAGATCCGGGATCCGCAGATAGAAACGTACAACCTCCTCGATCTCCCCGAATGAGGTTCTGACACTTTCGAGTCCCATCCAGGTCACAGAGATGTCGATCCTGCACTGAGTGATTCCCCATCGGTCGATGATGATGTATTCCTTGGGAAGCCAGTCGGTCATACCCATCTCGTCGGTGATCGGATCATTGCCCCCGTATCCAGGGGTTGCATAGATCTTCTCCCCTTCATTTGTGATGCGTACTTCACTTCCCTGGAGCGGGAGACCGCTGAGGTCCATGGTATGGACCCTGATCCGGGAAGAGATGGAAACGATACTCTTCTGACCCACAAAATAATCCAGCTTATCGAACTCGGGGAAGGTGAACTCCACTGAAGAGGAGGTGACGTTCAGCTCGTTCTTGAGGTTGGAAGTCAGATCCATATCGTTGAGAACCTGGTTCGTACTGTGCTTCATGGTGATAGCAGCTTCCTTGGTCTCGGTAATTCGCATGTTCTGATATACATTGGTGAAATGCTCGTCATAATAGTACAATCCCAGCTTCCCGCCCCGGATACCCGTATTATTCATGAACAGTCCGGAATTATTGTGGATCATCATGATCCCGATATCATTGTAAAGAAGAGTATTGTCGACCAGGGTTGTCATCGAATTTCCCCTGAGGGTGATTCCGGTTCCCAGCATATCAGGTTTCTGGGACCGTGTCTCCGCGATCTGGTTGTCTTCGATATCCCCATCCTGGGAGAATTCGAGGTGAATACCGGAATACCGATTTCCTTTGAACGTGTTCTCCCGGATCGTGAAATCCGATGAATTGTCAACTTTCAGAGCGTGATCATTATCAAAAAAGGTGTTCTTGACAATATCGAAGTAACCGGACTCGGAAACCTCGATGGCCCTTTGATTGAACTGGAAGTCATTACCCCGGATCGTGATGTCACTGGAACCATCCATCACAAGTGCCTTCTCATTGCCAATGAATTTCGAATCTTCCACAAGAACCTCGCCCGAGACACTGTTGAAGATCAGTCCTTCATGATTGTCTGAAATGATTGATCGGCTGATGGTCACTTTCTTGGACTCGATGTAGATACCATTATGTTCGATATATGTAGAATAATATCCAGCCCCGCTCACCGTGCTGTCCTGTATTGTCAGGATGCCGTGGTCCTGCTTGTCCTTCAGAACACAGAGGGTGTAGTGTTTCTTGCCGTACGGTTCGATCCTGGAGTTGTCCATGATCACGAGCTCCCCAGTAGGTTGAACCTTGATACCGTACTCCCCGTTGTAGCTCGAATTCATGTAGAGTGCGCTGTGCTTGAGAATAAGTGTTCCCTCGATCCTGACAGCTCCGTTCATCACCAGGATCTCATCCTCAAGGGTCATCACCGATCCTTTCCCCACTACAAGGTCCTGGTAAAAGTACTGTATATCCTCATCCCCTGAGGGTGGCCCTTGGGAACGGGCTGTGGACAGGAATATCGTACTCACCACTATGGCGGACAATGTGAGAATGAAAAATAGGTTAATCCTCTTCATTGTTTTAAAATTGCCATTAATTTTTTTATAAGCTTTATGGTTCATACTTCAATTTCAGGGAAAAATCCTGGAAAATACCGGATTTCGATGATTTCTGAAACCATCGCTGGAAACGAAGTAGGTTGTAGGAGCACTGCAAGACTATAAAATGTGGACACTGGGGCGATATGT
>CAZTGJ010000359.1:0-3160 GCA_964613025.1 uncultured Thermoplasmata archaeon
GGGAAATCAATAGCTCAAATATGGTTGATCATTCCTTAACCGAAGACACATGGATCTCCTTCATGATGCCCTGAAATCTCTCCCTGTGCTCCTGGGGCATCTCCCACAGAAGGTCCGTACGAACCTTTACAAGTGTATTCATGGCTTCTTCCGGAAGCTCAGGTATCGCGTCCATGATCCTCCCCATCTCCCCCCTCCCCTCTGCCAGCGGCATACCAAGAATCGGTTTTATCATGGTCCAGAAACTCATTCTCGCAATCTCGTAGGGATGGGATGCCATCTTCAGAAGGACGTCCATGGATTCCTCGAATTTCTCTGCCTCTGCAGCATATTCCAGACACTTTGGGCAGGTCTGAAAATGATCGTAGTATGATACGCTGTCCTCCCCGGCACATGCATCGCAGGCATCAAGGATTTCGTCGAGTTCACTTTTCGAGGTCATACGGTCAACTCCGATAACCTGTGTTAAAAGGAAAATTTCTATTATAGTTAATCCCTGAAATTGAATTGGGTCACTCGAAAATTCCCAGTATAATGCTTCCCCCCTACCCGCTATTCAGGGTGATTATCCCTCTTGGAGCGAATGAAATTGTGTAGATACCTTCAATCCATTGGCAGCCAGATATCCGAGAACATCGGACGGGAGACGTATGCCAACTCCCTGATATTGAAAATGGCCACCTTTTTCTCATCTTCACAATCCTTACAGATCAGATAGGGACTATCATCACGGGCTTCTATGTTCATCGTCCTGGTACACGTTTTACACGTGATGAGATCATCGATGGGGATGGTGATTTCTTCATCGAATGATGTGGTATATTCAAACCCTTTTGGGGTGATCCTGTAGGCCGACACATAGACATGATGTGAGGTTGCTAGCTTCAATCTTTTGAGAAGACCTGCCACGCGGAGATCGGCAATGTCATCTTCCCCCTCTTTGCTGATGTTGGCAAACCGCACCGTGCCCATGTAATCTACAAGTGTAGGGGCAAAATCATATTCGGTCAGGATTTCATTCTCAATTCCATAGTAAATTAGTGCCATAAGAGGGATTTTCTTAATCCAGGTCTCCTCCTCGTTGCGGCTTTCCGACGGTTTCGAAAACTTCGTAATGAGGTAGAGCAGACGTTTCTGATCCTGTGTGAGTTCAATCGCTTCCATGATCACACCCCCTCACCGGAAAAGCCCATCCTGTTCTTGATGTGTGCTTCCTGTTTATCAGTAATAAGGCCATTTACCATGAGATCTTTGAGAAGGAAATCGGTAGTAAACCAAGCTTTTCCTGCTTTATTTTCAGTGATTGCCTGGAGAAAGTGAATGTGGCCAACTCTCAGATCATAATTCATTGTCATGGTGTAGAACAACTCATCGTCTCCTTTCATTTCCTTGTGATACCAAGATGTCCTGTGACTCGTAAGCTCCACATTCTGGAAAATAATATCCTTGGAATCCAGATACGTTTTGATTTTGGCAGGAGTGGTGCGGACGTCGATGGGAATGCGGAGACTCAAGGTGAAATCCTTGGCCAACTTCTCCTCTTTCATTTTTGCCGAAGAGGACTTGATCAGACGCCAGAAGATCAGGGTGAAACCGATCCAGAATAGAAAGCCCACGAAAACCTGGAGATAGCCGCCATAGAAATTACTGGTGCCCAGGATCTCCGTATCATCCCAGTATTCTGCATTCAGTTCATCCAGGCCCTTCATGACGACATCAGAAATTCTCATCCCGAGATATCCCGATGAAATCGTTGATAGTATTTTCAATGCTGCTCCGCTATAGCGAGATGCCTTCACATTAGCAGCCATGGTCTGCTGTGCATCCGAGCTTTGCTGCACATTATCCGCCATGAGCTTGGACATTTCCCGCATGCGTTTCTCTGCAAGGGTATTCAGCATATCACGCAGACCCTGGATCTCATCCACAAGACCCGTTGATACGATTTCCATATCATCAATCTTTTCCCGTGTCACACCGATCTCACGGTCTATCTCCAGCTTCTGAGCAAGATCCCTGTTGGCCACATCCAGTGTATCCTGATTAGCATGCCAGATCCTCTGCATATCCTTGGTTCCCGAACGCATGAAGCTCAATACCTCTCCGATGAGTACGATATCCGCACCAAGCTCGGTTAGTTCCATTTCCATGAGTCCGATGGTTTCCTCCTGCTCCATCTGGAAGATCGTGGTACGGAGGTCCTTGACCCGATCCCAGAGTCTTCTGAGCCTGTTATAGAATATGGTCTGAAAGATCTGAAGACTCCTGACGAAACCATAGAAGGAAAGCACTTTGCCAAAGCTCTCAGGTCTGTCAGATCTGAAGATCATGCCGTTCGTCCCGAGGATCACCTTCTCTTTAGCTTCATCCTTACTCTGTTCAGAAATATCAAAAAATTTGTAGGCTATACCAATAATCTGATTTATCTCGCTCTGCTGCTTTTCTCCGTCCTTGTATTCCATTACCGAATTATGATCCGGAATGAGGGAAGAGGTCAATGCAACGGTGAACTTCGGTCGAAAGGGGGTGTCACCATAGATCATCCGCAGGATACGCCGCTGGAATTGAGTCAACAGCGCTTCCATCATCGTTGAGGTGTCCTCGATTAGGTCCGCGAGGATCACAGTGACATCATCAACCGAGAATCGGGAAGATTCTCCCTCGATACTCTCTAATTTAAGTCCATAGTTGATGAATCCGCTCCTGTCAACATGAGTTCCCACCTCCTCGATTTGCACCACCCGTTCGGGATATTCCACAAAGGCCTTGAACTTGATCCAATCATATCGGTCGAAGTTCTCAAGCCTCACTCTGGTGAACTTTGGAATAATGGTGAATTTGGACGTGCTGGGTGCTTCATCCACTGTCCCAGTTAAAAGTGAGCTCTTTATCCCCTTCAGGCTGTCTATGGATTCATTAAACGATGAAATCGCATTCTGTCCAAAAGGGCACCATTCTGAGATGCTGAGTTTCAAGTCCTGAAAAAAAAGAACATTCTTGCTCGTACTTTTATTTCCCATTCTGATGGCCTCCGTGGTATTCTGACTAATTATTGTAAGTTAATCAACTATTCCTGATTCATGACATCGTGTGGATGATTGTTATAATTTTCGACATCACGGTTTTGTCACCTGGTTCCTGTTTTGTCGTTCCTACGACC
>CAZTGJ010000360.1:0-3126 GCA_964613025.1 uncultured Thermoplasmata archaeon
CCCCCCCCCCCCCCCCCCCCCCCCCCCCCCCCCCCCCCCCCCCCCCCCCCAATGTGAGTGTGATGAATTGAATTGAATTGGATACCACTGAGAGCGCGATACCACCATTTACACTGGGGTCATTTGCTGATTACCTAATCATGTACCTCAGTCTGACGGTCTTGATGCCATGGGGTCTCTTTGCAGGATCATCATATCGACTGACCTCCTGGAAGCCATGTGTGAGAAAGAGGTTCAAACCTGCACTCCCCTCCCATGTTCCCACCTCCACTATATTCACTCCAATCTCACTCATCCTCTCCAGAAGCGCATGGAGGATCACATTGCCAAGCCCGGTCCTTCGATATTCCGGATGGATGACAACCCCATGGATCTCTGCCCATTCCTCCTCATTCTCCTCACGTTCATACATCTCAAAACGGCGATAACCTCCGCACCCGATGAGGTGCTTACCGGCATCTACCTCCTCCGCTCCATCCCTGCCCTCCTCCGTAATCTCAATACTCTTCTCATTTTCTCCAACCTCACAATCTCTGACGCCCTCTCTGATCCCAAGATACTCCCCTGATTCGAATACGCGCTCCATCATGTGCTCCGCATTCACGTTCTGTTGGGAAAGGGGGAGGGAAAAATCATCATCGCAGAGTCTATAGAGATTCAGTATTTCCTCCTTCATGCCCCTGTCGAGAAAGCCGGCCTTTCTCACTGCCATCAGGGCTTCCCCGGTTCACGATATATGGTGGAGGTGGATGGAGATATCTCACTATTGCTTTTCTGCCCCAGATTTCGCGTAAACATGAGGAACTCGTCCATCCCCGGGTCCTGGGGTCGATTCACAACGGCTTCAAGCTCCTTATTTCTCCTGTAGGAACGAATCCTGTTGGATCCAACGGAAATGATCAGAATCGTCAGAGTGATAAGACCGATCAAGGCGAATATCGGGATTTTCTCTTCCCCGTTGTCATCCCGTTCGCCCACATTCAGAGTTACAAGCTTTCCATCCTCAACATTTTTATTCCCAAGGCATTTTACCGACATGTGAAACGTATCGGTCCCTGTATGGATTCGTTCAAGTGCGGTTATAATAAAGGGGAATAGGAGTTCTTCCGAGGGGGACAGCTCAAATGAACCATTAGGGAATTCCACGGAGTACTTCAGAGGAACACCCGAGGCAGAGAACTGGAAGGATTCCTTTGAGTTGCCGAGGTTGATTACACGCAACTGTAGCTGCTTGACCTCCGAAGGAATGATATCGATGATCCCCGGTTCGATATCGTTTCCCTCGTCGTCAATAAGGGTTATTCTGAGCTCGACGCCATAGGTTCGGAAATCATGATGATATCCGGCGTGATCCTGAAGTATCCCTTCATCATCCCAGATATACACATTATAGCTGTAGTTGTCAAATCCATCAGGTTCGACATTGTAACTGAGCAGGCCATTAGGAGTCGGAGGGGAGGTAGTTTCGTGGAATACAATATCACCATTGTCATTCATGACCTCAACTTCCATGGTAAGATTATCCGTGCTTCCTTTTCCTGTATTCAGGTCATAGGTGAATGAGAATGTGTCGAGCTGCCCGTCAGATTCCATATCGGTGATAGCCATGGAATGAGTCATCTGGGAATGAGTAGCCCGGGAATCCCGGTAATCCTTATCATTGTACTGAAAGAGCTCAATGAGGAATTCATCCCACAGGGAATCCTCTGCGAACCGTGTTCCGGAATATTTCCCGATCCTCGGAACAAGGGTAGATCCGGTGTTTGGATCAGGGAAGAATACTGTCATACCAGTGGCATTGTCCACAGTATCACTCTCAAGTCCGGGGACCCCCCAGGCGTTATGGGAGACAATGGAGTCATTGAGCGCATTCCAAAGGTCCTGGGTGGCCGCATTCAGCCTTGAATTATCGATCCGCGTGGAAAGCTCATCAACAAAATGAATGAAATCGAAATAATCGTAATTCCCACTGGTATGCTCATATTCCTCGGTGTGATTCCTGGCATCGAGCACTTCCTCGAGGTAGTGAGGCATCTGCCGCATCAGCTCGTCCACGAAATCGTTGACTTCCTGAGGGACCAATGACAAGTTCGAAAGATCGATTCCGGCATAGTTCACGGAGATCGGACTTCGATCCCGATAGGAACGAACATAGTCGGAAGCCATCTCATCAAGCAGGTCCTGAGAGGACATTTCCGGATTGTCGACCAGATCCTTGACGAAGTCATTGTATGGGAGTCCATCGGTAGGTTCGTTCTTTTCCGATCCAAAACTGAAATTCGCGAAACCGGTAAGCTGATGGAATACCTCGATCCCCCCCATAAGGCAGGCATCGAATCCCATGAGATCAAAGGTGTGATTCCAGTTTGATCTGACCTGCTGGAGGGCCTCCCTCAGTTCTGCGATCGGCATATACCGATGTTGATCATTGAGGACACCTCCGTTCCAGCCCAGACCGTGATCCCAGAGCACCACAAGATATCGTTGTGCCGGGTACCGCTCCACTCCCCAGAGCAGAAAGTCACTGAGGGTCTCCGGTTGACTCATATCCAGTTCTCCCATGGAGCCATTCAGAAGAATGGAATGCATGGTATCCTTGTCGGTGTCCTTGGTGATCTTGTACCGCCGGGTCTCCGTCCAGTCTCCATTGGTGGAATCATGATTTTTGTGTCGGTCTATCTGAACCACGATATTCACACGCGGCGTTGATCCAACCGTTTCAAGTTCGTTGAAGTCATCGATAGCGGCATCTTCGAGATTATTATCTCCGGACATGTACATGAGTATAGTCCAATCTGGAAGTGGGGGTGTATCATCCCGTGTGGATGCGCCCGCTGGTACTCCATTCAGTGATTGAACAAGGAGGACTACCAGGAGAAGTGGGATGACGAGCCTGGTTTTTAAATATCCCATCGGTGAAAGGGTATTATGTTCACATTTAAATGTTTCCGCGAAAAATGGCCAATTTTGTGATATTGTAATAGTATTCACTATTTGGCCCCTTCTGTCCCCACCCCCACCCCCTTTTCAATCCTTTTTGTGTATCCTGTAATTCGCTTTTCCCCCACCTCCTTCATTCCCTATCTCCTTCATTCCCCCCTTCTCCTCCTCCTCCTCCTCCTCCTC
>CAZTGJ010000361.1:0-3111 GCA_964613025.1 uncultured Thermoplasmata archaeon
GGAGGTGGAACGAATGACGATGAAACAAAAACGAAATAATATTCGTACTCAACATGAGGAAAGAATTTCAACAAACTATATATCCTAGGACAGTTCTGACTTTCCCAAGGGATCGATACTGTTTCTGATCCCAACTCTTAGGAGGAAAAACAACATGAGCAAAACAATAGATGAACTCGCGCCTCACATACAGGAAATAAAACAGGCGCTCAAAGATGAGGTAGAATCTCATGAAATCGAAAGCGAACTTGACACCTTTGTCAACACCTACGGTATATCACTGCCTGAAGCAAAAAGAGCCGTCATAAAGAAGTTCGGCGGCAACCCAAGAGTCCTTACACCCAGAAGAACCTACAGAGTAAGCGATCTTCAGAACGGACTGTTCAGAGTGGACATCGAGGGACGTATCCTGAGCCTGACCAAACGACGATACGAACGGGAAGGACAGGAGCGATTCTTATTTTCCGGGATCCTCGCGGATGAAAGCGGGAAGATCGAATTCACTGCATGGGACGACTTCGGTCTGGAAGAAGGGAACGTCTACAAGTTCCTGAATTCCTACACCAAGCAGTGGCGAGGAAGAACCCAGCTCAACCTGGGGAGCAGTACCACGGTGGAAGCCCTGAAAGATGATGCACTTCCCTCCATGGAAGACATCAAGAAAGATGCCCTGATCGACGTGGACAGGCTCACCCGCATGGGAGGAGCTCCCGGTGTCCGGGTGGAGGGTTTTGTTGCCGGAGTCCGGAACGGATCCGGACTGGTGCTCCGATGTCCCGAATGCAATCGTGTGCTCCAGAAAAAGAGCTGCATGATCCACGGGAACATGGAAGGGAAGCCGGATCTCAGGATCAAGGGGATCCTTGACGACGGCTACGGTGCCCTGTACTTCATTGCCGGAAGAGAGGTCACGGAAAAAATCATCGAACTGGATCTCGAGGAATGCATGAAGATCGCAAGCGAGAAGATGGATGCCGGATCAGTCCAGGACATCATCGAGCAGAAGATCATGGGCTCCTATGTATCTGCATCCGGGGATGTCTTCACCGACGACTACGGCACCACCATGCTGATCGAGAACTTCCAATCCGAATCACGGGACGTGAAAGGGGAAGCCACTGCATTGCTTGCAGAGCTGGAGGTGTGAGGATGGCGGAGCAGCAGCGAAACCGGAGAGAGGTGGCCTGGAGAATCTTTGCACGGGAATACAACGCATCCCGGCACGTCATCAAGCGTGACGAGGAGATGGCTCCATCTTATGTGATCTCCCCACTGGGGGCACTTGCCAACAGGGTGTTCATCGCCGGAGTTGTCACCGAGATCGAGAACGCGGGAAGCGACAATGAGCCTTTCTGGAGAGTACGGATAACTGACCCGACCGGAGTGTTCTATCTGTCTGCCGGACAGTACCAGCCCGAGGCGGCTAAGACCATCTCGAAGCTGAAGGTGCCGTCCTTCGTGTGCGTGATTGGAAAAACCCGGACCTACACCCCCGAGGGCGGGTCCATGTACGTCTCCGTTCTCCCGGAGTCCATCATCGAGATCGACAGGGAAGTACGGGACATCTGGATCCTGGACACGGTGAAAAAGACCCAGGAACGGCTCAACTGCATGACCGAGGCGCTGGCCAATGAATCTCCAAGTGAGGACGGACTTCAGGAGCTGGGATTCCCCAGAGTAGTTGCCAACGGGGTCATCAATGCAACCCAGCTCTACGATGAGATCCCACTGGAGGAGTTCAGGGAAATGCTTCTGGACCCTCTCAGAACACTGGCAGAGGAAGAGGACGATTTCGTCAGCTCTGCCGTGGTCGGATCAGCACAACGAGGGGTCACCGAGGAGGAGAACACCCTGCGCAAGGAGATCCTCAGGCTCATCGAGGAACTTGATCTCGACGGTGAGGGTGCGGTGTACCAGGACCTCATGGAGAAGGTCGTTGAGGCCAAGATCGAGCGGGACGAGGCCGAGGATACCATCACCAAGCTACTGGATGATGGGCATCTGTTCGAGCCTGTGCTTGGCCGGCTGAAGCGCGTCTGATATGTCGGATGAGCTAACCAATGGGGCTTCGGTCCCATTTTTTTCTTTTTTTACGTACGCTCGCGCGGAGTTGCGGAGAACGAGGAGATATGGCTAGGACCTCTGCAGAGCGAATTTCATTCATTTCTCTGCGATCTCCGCTCCTTGACGACACTTTATGTCTTCCGCAGTGAAAACAAGTTTTCCCTCCTCCGCGCGAGGATTTCTAGGAAACAACAAGGAGCTTTTACAATCTTTTTATATACAGGAAGTCGATTGAAGTTAGACTATGTTTATTTATGAAAACTCTAAGGAAGGAATAAAATCCAATCGGATGCATCGTGTAGTGGGTATTTTTCTTGTTGGTTTTATTTGTCTTCTCACCATTTTCGTTCTTTTTGGTGGGGTGGGGGAGGGGAAGACGATCACAGTAGATGATGACGGGGGGAAAGCAGATTACACCCGGATCCAGGATGCGATAAATGCTTGTGATGATGGGGATACAATTCGGGTGTGGGAAGGAGAATATACTGAACGCCTCGATATTAATATCTCAATCACCCTAATTGGGAATGGATCTGCATCGACAATTTTAGTTACACCGGGAGACCAATACCATGTTATCATTGAGTCCGAACGGGTGAATTTAACAGGATTTCATTTTAGAGGAATTTTTGGATTCGCAGACGGGATATTTTTATGGTCTAATCAATCCAGAATCGTTCAGAATGTCTTTTCCAATTATTCCAAAGGATTAATAATTGATCATACATCCAATGCAACAATCGAAAATAATTCTTTCATCAGACATTTAAGTAATACCATATACTCATACAATTCCACAAATAATCGGTTTGTTAACAACTCGGTTTCAAATAATCTTGAAATTGGATTGTCCTTATACAATTCACACAACAATACCATTCAAGGAAATCAATTTCATGAAAATGGAAAGAAAGGTCTGTATCTTCATTCTTCGATGTCGAATTACATTATAGAAAATAATTTCACAAACAATTATGAAGGGATATATTTTCATATATAGTCGGGAACTTAAATAAGTATACTTTTAATTGAATCAGTGATGAATGT
>CAZTGJ010000362.1:0-3110 GCA_964613025.1 uncultured Thermoplasmata archaeon
GCGTTCCCAGACTTCCAATAGAACATCCGAATGCAATAGCAATGACAGATGCTCTTCCAAAGTTGCTCCCTTTGGGCACTGCTCCCACTTCATTCAAGATAAGCAGAATTATCGGAAGCAGTAGGACGACCACCGCGTGCTCAGGAATAATGAAAGAGATCAACGCACCGGAGACCATGATCCCAAAAATGAATCTATTGGGATTTCCTTCGAATACATGGAGAAAGAACAGCGCCATCCGCCGGTGGATGTTATGTGCTTCCAAAGCAGAAGCAATGATAAATGCCCCGATAAGGAAAAAGACAGCATGATTACCGAAAGCAGCGAACACCTGGTCCGAATCCATGATGTCCAGCATTGGCTGAAGCACAATGATCAGGAGAGCTGTTGCCGGGAGAGGCAGTGCTTCGGTCACCCAGAACCAGGCGGCCATGAGGAAAAGGGCTAGCATGAGCTTCCCCTCTCTGGAAAGCCCAACCGGTTCCGGAAGAATTGCGATAATGGCGAAGAAGACGATACCTATGAGAAGATATTGAACTCTTCGCGATATCATTTTCATAGTCCCTTACAGATAACCAAGGCTCTCCAATCTCTCTTTGATCTTTTCCTCGTCATCCTTGGAATATTCTTCCGATTCATTGATCGGTGCGATCAGATCGAGTTCCTCAAGCTTTGCAATGGAAATATTCACAGATTCTTCGAGAGTTTCCTTGTGGGTCTCCAGAACTAATTCGGGATTTGGAGGCTCTTCATAAGGGTCATCGATCCCGGTGAAGTTCTTGATGATACCCTCACGGGCTTTTTTGTACATCCCTTTCACATCACGTTCCTCACATGTCCCAACAGGAGCGTCCACAAAGACCTCCACGAAATTGGTACATTCCTTCCTAGCAGTATCGCGGGCGGCTATGTAGGGGGAAACAAACGTAACCAGGGTGGCCACATTGTTCCGTGACAGCAGCTTGGATACGAAGGTGATCCGCTCGATATTCAAATCCCGATCCTCTTTAGAGAATCCGAGGTCTCGAGTCAGAGATTTTCGGACGATATCACCATCCAACCGCTCTACATTCATCCCTCGCTCCTTCAGTTTTTCCGCAAGAGCGTCAGCAACCGTTGTCTTTCCCGAGCAGGGAAGTCCTGTAAACCACATGCAAAATCCTTTATGTTCCATATTTACACCTCATCAACATTATCATTTTTCGTTATTCGAATTTTAATTCTCATTATTAGAAATACCAATCATAAAAATCCATTCACACTCATTTCATCATGTATCCCATTCTCACTTCAATCACACAACAAACGGCTGATCCGCAGATTTGAGTACCTGAGCAACCTCAGGCCTCATGATGTATGGGTCGATATCCGCTCCTTCTGTGACAATTCCTCTGATCTTTGTGCCGCTGGGGCTGAGCCAGGACTCCTTCCCATGCGGACAGGTTTTTGATGTACCCATATTTCCGCAGGTTGTGCAGTAGAAGGAATGATCGTAGAACATGGGCTGAATACCCAGGTCTGGGAAGTCATCGAAGATCCGGTGGGCAGCATAAGTGTCGTAATACTTTCCGACACCGGCGTGGTCCCGACCGATAATATGGTGGGTGCAGCCGAAGTTCTTCCTGACAATGCAGTGGAAGATGGCTTCCTTGGGACCGGCATAGCGCATTTCCCAGGGGAGAATGCTCATGAACACTCTATTCTCTGGGTAGAAGCCGTTGAGAGCTGCTTGATAGGCATTGAGAATGAGGTCATCAGTGAAATCTCCGGCTTTCTTTTTACCGATCACCGGATTGATGAACAGTCCGTCCACACTCTCCAATGCACATTTCTGTATGTATTCATGGGCTCTGTGGGGCGGATTCCTCGTCTGGAATGCCACGATCGTCCTCCACCCCATTTTCTCGAACTGTTCCCGGGTCTGTTCAGGAGAGAGATAGTGTTCCTTGAACGGAAAATCAACTTCCTGGATCAGCTTGATCTTCCCACCGATGAACTTCTCTCCATCACTGTGAAGCTTATTCACACCAGGGTGTTCCTTTTCAGTAGTCCCAAATACAGTCTGCGCAATGGAATCCTTGTTGAAGCTATAAATGTCCTCCACATCCATGATGGCAAGCGGCCTCTCACTTCTATCTACCAGAGCGATTGTTTCCCCCTCCTTGAAGAAGAGCTCCTGAGCAGAGATTGTGATAGGGATGGACCAGGGGAGACCATTCACAAGATGATCCCCTTTCACCACGGAATCCAGATCCTCGTGAAAGAAGAACCCGTTCAGTGGAGAGAATACACCATGGGCAATGTTCTGGAGATCAGTGATGTTGTCGCTGTTGATGACAAGCTGCTGCATTTCCTGCGACTCTGTCACGTATCGTGTTTTCTCCGCGTCATTCATGATGCGGTTGATGAGTGTGCCACCGTGGGGTTGTATCATGGAATTACCTCAGTTTAAATAGCCAAGACTTCTCAACCGCTCCTTGATCTTCTCCTCCATCTCCTTGTCAAAAGGCTCCTGCCTATTCTCGTCGGACACGATCTGCCTGAGCACGAACGTAACGAATGAAGACACGGAATTGAATCCGGTCCCTTCGATGAGTTCGGTCACTCGTTCATGAAGTGGAGCTGGAATGGAGAGTGTTTTATAGCGGGGATTTGAAGTCATAGTTACCACTCTTGGTTCATTATGGTATTTAAGTATTTTCATTAAATGTAATGATATTTAATGAAAACTTGGCATTCCTCCTATCACCTAATCAATTCAGAATGCAAATATATCAACATTAAATTTTGAGAGTTCCCTTTTTGAAATCAATGATGACCTTACAATCCCTAAAAAAATTCAATCCAAGTAACCCATCAACACGACTTACGTCTGGAAGATCGTGTACCAAAGTTATGCAATCCCGAACACTTTTTCCAAGTGCGATTGTCTCTTCAACTTCTACTTTTGGGACATGGATCTGACCATTCGCTGTATTGATGGGGATATACGTATTGGACATGGCAGGGCGGTATCCCAATTCTTCTGCAATGTACCATGGAACCATATTGTAGGTGCTGCCGGTATCAACCACCATTTTTATACGACGTTTGATATCTTTGTGTTTGAG
>CAZTGJ010000363.1:0-3092 GCA_964613025.1 uncultured Thermoplasmata archaeon
CCATCCACCTTTCCTACCACTGCATTCTCTTGTCCATCCACCTTTCCTACCACTGTATTCTCTTGTCCATCCACCTTTCCCACCCCAGTATCTTCCATATCCACTTCCACAGAAAAGATGGCAAAGTCGGGGCAGATCTCGGTGCACATTCCGCAGTGCACACAACCATCCTCCATCCCTTCCTTGATCCTGGGGTATCGATATCCCCTGGAATTGATGGTGTCAGAGGTTTCAAGAATCTCCTCGGGGCAGTATTCCCAGCAATATCCACACTCCTTGCATCGTTCGGGAATAATGAGGACCCTGCCCCTGGAGGTGGTTGCCTGGTCCATGTTCAGCGGAGTCCTGGTGATGGTCTGGTACATCCGTGCCAATCGATCCCGGTCAAGGGTCCGGGTGGGAAGGAACACGTCAAGTTCATCCTTGCGGATGGGGAGTGGATCACGTTCGTCCAACTCTATCTTCAACTGCTGCATTCCTTCTTCACCAAAAAGAAGATCCACATCATCCAGAAGGCCGGAGATCAGTTTGTCCTTGATATCCAGGTATTGATAGGTATATCGAAAATTTCCGCGGAAGGGTTCCTGAATTCGGTCAACGAATCCGCGCTTGTGAAGCCGGGAGAGTACGGTATTTACCGTAACATAGGTCAGTGATCGCCCCTCCTCCCGAAGGACTTCCAGAATACTCCTGGCGGTGGCCAGTTTTTCCTTACGTAAAATTGACAGTATTTCTTTTTCGAGAGAACCCAGCATGCTGATCACTATGGTGTTATGGCCGTAATATTACAGGTGTCAAATAAAGGTTTCGGTTATATGAGTACAATCTGACTTTCAGGTTTCGAACAAACTATTCACGATGACTGATGAAAGGAGGGCAAGTGGGTGGGGGGGAGACAATAGAGTGAAACGATATTGTGGGATAAATGATGGAAAGGGGGAAAGGGGGGGCGCGGGGGGCAGTGGAACCCTGTGATTGTGGATTGGAAAATGTCGTACAAGGAACCAAAATTAGTTCAGCGCTACCGCTCAGAAACGTCTCGATCGAATAACTACTACAGGCGTAATACTTCCAAGGAATTCTATTCGCCGAGTTTAACCTCGATCACCTCATCAGCACTCCCACCATGGGCTTCCCTATGGACTGCCTTAGCTGCCTCCTTGTTCGGTGCCTCACACAAACAGAAGATCTTTCCTTCCTTTTCACTGTACCAGTAGTCCATGAATTTCACACCGTGCTTCTCCTGCACTTCAACATCCTTCATGTGTGCTTCAACGACTTTATCGCGGGATAAACCCTCAACATTATTGTGTATGTCCATGTAGAGTGGCATAGAAATAGCCTCCAATTATGCTGACTCCTACCAGTAAGATCGTTAAAAACATTCTCCCGGAAATATCAATCATGGAACAAATTCCCTCTCCCCTACCTTACCCCCCACTTCCACGTTCCCTCCTCCTCCCGCCTGGGAATTGTATTGCCCAATCATTGGTCCAGAAGTAACTTCGCTGCCTGAAAGGGATTGATCTCCCTCTTCTCGATCCGTCTCGTTAGTTGTTCAAATTCATCCCAATCGATGTCCTTCATATGAACAGACAGAATCCTCTCCTTCACCTGGTCAATGAGCTCAGCCCTGGAGGATTCCCTGTTGATCTCTGCAAGTCTTCCACTGCTCTCGAGATAGGAGTAGTGCTGAAAGATCGCGTCCACAATCTCTTTGATTCCAGTATTTTCAACGGCTGTACATTTCAGAACGGGAGGATTCCAATCGCCTTCCTCCCCCTGCCCCATAGAGAGCATAATGCCCAACTCTGCGACGACATTATCGACACCCATCCTGTCGGCTTTGTTCACCACAAAGATGTCCCCGATCTCGAATATCCCGGCTTTGATCGCCTGGATATCATCCCCGAGCCCCGGAACCTCCACCACGATGGATGTGTGGACGCTCTTTTTGATCGCCACCTCACTTTGGCCGGCACCAACAGTCTCCACCATGATCACATCCTTTCCCGCGGCATCCAGGATCCTGATCACATTCTGTGTCATCGATGCGATCCCACCAGGGTGCCCCCGTGTCCCCATGCTCCGAACGAATATCTCCCGGTCCGCAGTCAGCTCCCGCATCCTGATCCTGTCTCCAAGGAGCGCCCCACCGGTGAAGGGACTCGTTGGATCGATTGCCACCACACCTACAGATTTATCTTTCTCCCGTAAAAGGAGGGCGATCTTCTCCACAAGAGTACTTTTTCCGGCACCCGAGGGGCCTGTTATTCCGACAACATGGGCATGTCCGGTGTGCGGATAGATCTCCGAGATCAATTCCTGGGCCTGAGGCGCCTCAGCTTCTATCATTGAGATGGCCTTGGCAATCCCCCTTCGATCTCCTCCAAGAACGTCCTCCGCCAATCCCATGAAAAACCTCACAAAGATAAAATTGCTCCGAGAAATCAATCCGCATGAAAGCGGTTTTGAATGAACGTAACGATGTCAGCTGTTACCGTTCCCGGACCGAAGACCTCGGCCACTCCGAACTTTTTGAGGATCGGTATGTCATCCTTGGGTATGATACCGCCAATGACGATCGCAATATCCGAGGCCCCCTCAGCTTTCAGCAGTTCTGTCACCTGTTCAACGATGGGGATATGAGCACCCGAGAGGATGGAAAGTCCGATGACATCCACATCCTCCTCGATGGCATCGACAACGATCTGTTCCGGAGTCTGCTTCAGTCCGGTATAGATGATCTCCATCCCGGCATCCCTCAGTGCACGTGCAATGACCTTGGCCCCCCGATCATGACCGTCCAGCCCTGGTTTTGCAATGAGTACTCGTATCTTTTTCATGTTCTCACCTGGATGGAAAGCTCAATGTTGCCTTAAATGTTTCTGTTTTATATTGGAGTGTGTTATCAGAGTAAGATATCTTAATGCAAACCCCTTTGAGAATATTTCTTATTGAACAGTATACATGCGTCTTCGGTTAAGACCAAAATCCCTCTCTGAATCGGCGTCTATTCACATGTGGATCTAAGGCTTGACTGGTGAAAACCAATATGACCAACTCCTCCGAATTCTTGAACCCACAATAGT
>CAZTGJ010000364.1:0-3082 GCA_964613025.1 uncultured Thermoplasmata archaeon
TCTCCCCTATTCTGAACTGACTGCTTCTTCCATCCTCTACCCACCTCCCTTACTTGTATTGAATTTCTGTTCATTTCCCATCCTCTCACTTGACAGCATCTTCCATCTTCTCCCCCCTTCCTCCAAAGATATTCAGCTTGCTACACTAGCAATCTTTCCCTTGCCAATATATTCCTATCTCACCAAACAGGGCCATAAGCATATATATAATCTCTAAACATTAAACGGATTGATGAGAATTCATCCCTCGCTGATGGGATTGACCGTCACCCTCGTCCTGTTATTCGTGGGCATTTCAGGATGTGATTCCCCGACCCCTCTCTCAGCGATACCAACGGTAATCTATTATCATGCCGATAACGAGACACGCATCTATGTGCACGGGGAAGAGTTCATGTTCGAAGGTATCAACATCACTATTGAGAACGACTCCAAGATTGAGAATTTCACATATGGGACAACTCACAATACGTCCCTTTCCGAGTTCAGGCTTGAGATCAGGGTATTGAGAAATGATGGCGACCTTGAGGAACCGAAATATAAAAAATATACATATTCAGCTGATGTAAGGCTGGAGATCGATGATCAGAAAGCTCAGTTTCACATTATTGACAATCATCATGATGATGAGGTTAAACGTGATTCACCCCACAAGACGATCATGGAGAATATGAAATGAAGGTCAAGCTCACACCAACATATATCCTGGCGGCGATCATCGTCATCCTCATCCTTTTTTCCACATTTTTCACGATCGGTTCCTGGCTTGGCTGGTGGGGAGTGGTGGATGTCTATGGTATGATCTGGACCTTCATCATCAATTGGGTTATTGTCATCACATTTGCGATCCTGGGAGGGATCCTATTCGGGATGTTCGTTGGTTTTAAATTGTCCACTCAGGATTTTACACCTTTCGAAAAGTCCATGCTTCCTATGTTCACCAGGGTACAGGATATTCAGGAACGTATTCAGAAGATCGAGGAAGAACTTGTAAAACTTACAGGTGAGAGAAAAGACGCACATAATGATTCACATGACCAGGGAAGGGGAGAGGGAGACGGCGAGAATCGGGAAATAACCCCGGAGAAAAACTGATCATCAGTGAACGAACGTAACTAATCCAATCGTTGATTCTTATTTTCAGGCGAAATAACTAATATCCCTATTGAAACTGGTATGTCGAATGGAATTATACTCGCTGCTCTTTATCGCCATAGGCCTTTCCATGGATGCCTTTGCCGTTTCCATCACAAGTGGCATTACCATCCAGAGGATACAATTAAAACATGTTCTTCGAATTGCCCTATTCTTTGGGGTCTTTCAGGGAGTCATGCCTCTTCTCGGTTGGGTGGCTGGGAACCGCTTTCAGGATTCTCTGTCTTCCGTCGATCATTGGGTGGCATTTGGTCTTCTGACTTTCATCGGCAGCAAAATGATCTATGAATCAAGGAAACTGGAGGTTGATTCCTGCCGGGATCCATGCAATACCACTGTCCTTTTTACCCTGGCCATTGCAACCAGCATTGATGCATTCGGAGTCGGCCTGAGCCTCTCCATTCTCAGCGTTTCCATCCTTTTCCCCGCCCTTGTCATCGGCATCGTTACCTTCTGTATTTCGGTGATCGGGATCTATATAGGTGACACAGTGGGTCATTTATTCGAAAAAAAGATCGAGATCATCGGAGGATTGATCCTTATCCTTATCGGGGTGAAGATCCTGCATGAACATATCGGGTTGTTCTAATTCCATGTAACTTGGAATTGAAACTCAATCCTCATTCAGGGTTTTAAATCGGGAGGATTCCTTGATGATCTTTTTAATGATTTTCCTGGTTCCGTTCAGATCATGATCGAACTGGGGCAATCTCTTCACGGATATCTTTTCCAATCCCCTCTTTTTCAATTCCTCAATGATCTTATCCTCCTTATGGAACTGGTTGAATCCAAGTACAATGATATCCGGCTGAAGTTCCTCCACAATTCTGAAGCGATCTCCTTCATGACCCAGTACCGCCAGATCAACAACCCTGAGCGCTCCAATGAGCTCGACCCTCATATTTTCGGGAGTGATGGGAGTATGCTTGTGCTTCTCTGCAGTCCTATCTGTTGAAACCACAACGACAAGTTCATCCCCCAACTTTTTTGCCTCCTGCAGAAAATGCAGGTGCCCCAGATGGAGAATATCAAATACGCCCGCAGCCATTACCCTGACCATTTGTTCCACGCCTTGATGATGTCATTTCCTTCCAGGAAAACCAGACCATTCTTTTTGGCATACTTTTCCGTTTGCTTTCGGGAGAGGGCATTTCCGTCTTCGTTTCCCATCATTTCGGACCCAATAGCAACCTGTGTCATCCCTGCCATCGAGAGCAGAGCTACCGAAAGTTCCGTATGTCCTTTTCTCGATTGAAGGACCTCTTTTGAGGATGAGCAAATTGGGATATGGCCAGGTGCGCGGAATCGTGACCCCAGAAGTCTCTGGGCCTTGATCTCAGTTATTTCCGGATGCATGATCTCACCTGCCGTGCGTGAGAACTCCGTAATTGTCAAAGCCCGATCAATGTCCGTAACACCCGTAAAGGTCTTTCTGTGATTCAGGGTGATCGAGAAGGATGATTTCGCATCGTAGGGAATATCATTGGGGATGAGTTCCTTGAGAACCGGCCACCTTCCTCCTTCCTTGTAATATAGGTCTGCAAGGAACGGCAATCCTAATTTTTCGGAAATCCTTGAGTGGACCATGAGAAAGATAAGTCCTCCCCCATCAAGTCGCATTTGTCTCACATCCTTCCAGGTTGTGAAATCAGCGGACATTACCAGATCAGTCTCCTCCTCCCTCCCGTCCGCATCATAAATGCAGACGAACTTCCCGTGTCGAAGCTCTTCAATTGCTTTTTCAACCATGGGGGAAAGAGTGAAATCTCGTACACTATTGTTGGACATGGGCAAGGGGTTCCACCTCAATAATTTAATGTTTTCCCGTCGAAGTGGTTTCACATTGAATATCATCGAAATTAGTGAAATGAAAATAGACAATGAAAGAAGGAAATAATAAAGAAATAAATAAAAAGATAATGAATGA
>CAZTGJ010000365.1:0-3081 GCA_964613025.1 uncultured Thermoplasmata archaeon
CAAGTCAATGAGCCGGAAGGCTCAAATTGCACCCGAAGGGTGCTTTTTTTTGTTCGGGAGTGTTTTCTGCCATAAGTGCAGTAATGCACCATTGATATATATTAATTTGCCGTTATTTTATAAGCGTATCTTCATAGATACGGATAATGACCCAGAAACGGGATATCGGATAAACGACATGGGGGCGAACTATCTCGTGGAGATCTATGGATTTGAAAATCGGGTCCTCTCATCGAATTACTATGAGTATGACGTGAATTATCGAACTGAAACCCAGCGGGATCAGCACGATTGGAATGCATGGTCCCCCATGTTCGAAGTTGATGCTGCGGTTAATGAAAACGAACTGGAAGCACAGCTCTGGGTGGATGAACTGGATATCATTACAGGAATCAATCCTCTTGTTCTTGTTCAGACCAGTGATTCGCGAGGCAACCATGACTACTCACCCGTCTTCTCCGATGCAGGTGCATTAGTTACAAACGTGGCCAGCAAAACAAATTATAATGTGAATCCATCTCAAAATTCTGAATTTCTTACCCTAACACTGACCAATCACGGACAAGAGCCAATTCAGGTGGAGAGCATCATTTTCTCACATGATTCCACAGCGACCGTTAGTGATATCGAGAGTGCGGAATTGTATCTCGATGGAACTTCAATTGCTCAGGGAACATTTGACGGTTCTTACCTTACATTCGAAATTCAGGATCTATTTATCGAAACGTTCAAACATCTCGACCTCTGGCTCGCCGTTGCGGGGGATGCCGAAAGCGGTCATGTCATTTCGCTCACACTGGACGAAATCGGAGTAGATGGTGGTGTCAGCTATACAAATGAGAGAATGTTGTTGCCTACATCTCAGAGGCACCAAATACTCCGGTAATCGATGGCCTCTTTGAAGAATGGACCGATCCGTATACCGATGATACAGGCGATGTGGAAAATCCGAATGTTGATATCACTGAGTATGATGCCATGGAAACCGAGGGATCAACCTACTTCTATCTCAAGGTAGATGGTGATATCCTTTTGGGAAATGCGGTTCCCTCGACCAAAGCAATGAATATTCCATCAGAAAATACAGGTGGGCAGGAGGATCATGGTGAAGAACCTGGCACAAGTTCGGGAACCCAGGATGATAATCCCTTGCCTGTAGAGACCGGAGAGGATGCAATTTACATTTTCCTGGATATTATCCCAGGGCAAGGGTATGAGAACTCCAACCTCCCGTTCGGTGCGGATTACATGGTTGAGATAATGGGACAGGAGGGAAGGATAGTTACCTCTAAATACTTCAGATTCATCGGGGAAACACCTAATGAATGGTCATGGGATTTCGTGAGGAATGTGAATGCCGCGTCAGGATTGAAGGAGCTAGAGACGTCTGCGGATGCGGTACCACTGAATGTGTATTACCATATGGTCGATTGGGATGAGAAAGAGGACTGGTGTGGGGATGAGATTATCGAGGACCCTCCAATTATTGACGGCACGAGGGCTCCTGGTTTTCCGACGACAGACACTGATGGTACATCATGGACCCAAATGATAGTGGATACAGATACCGGCTCCCCTGGCTCCGCAATTAACATAGACCGAGTATTTTGGCAATTTGGTGGTTCAGGGGGATCAACTGACGGATATACCTATTACATGATCAGACTGACTCTAACAGGCACAGCTCCAGCTACGGATGATACCTTTGGACTTTTCTTTGATTGGGATAATGATGGAGATTTTGAGACATATTTCGTTAATAACCCTGATGATGAGACAGATAAATATGGTTACAGCAATTGGAGTTCGTGGAGTACCTTAACGGAGGGAGCCGAGAGTGGCTCTGTGCTTTATAGTACGGCTGATTGGGGTTCACCGGCAACAACTTATGGAATAATCAAATTTGCCATTGCAGATGCCAATCATAATTTCGTAGACGGAAGTAATATCGTTGATATAAATTTCACGATCTATGTGGCTTCAGATGATACGGCTAGTAATCCGTATTGGGATGCAACCGGTACAGAGAGTGATACGAATATCCCAGCTACAGAATCCTCTACGTCGGATTATGCTGCCACCCCATTCTGGCCTGCTGATGGTGACTGGAATGTATTTCATGAGGAAGGTACAAAAGATACTGATGCGAGGGATGGAACACAGGCTAGTTATTATGTGGGTTCATTTCAAGATGATGATTTCATATACCTTAGATTAGGATGTCAAGCGATGCCAAGTCTTTCAGGCGGTGACGATTATAGATATAAATTTTTCTTGGACACCGTGTATGATGGACCTGATAGTCTTCAATTTCGACTTTCGGGGGGTAAGGTGTATAATGCAGAATATATTTTTATGGTAGAAAATACAGATGATGCTAATGATGATTGGGGTGTATTATATCTATGCGACGACACTGATAATTCTGGAGGTATTACTGATGATTGGGGTGGTCCCCCCGGGTCGTATTGGTATAATGGTGCTGGTCTTTTCAATAGAGCAATAGCAGGATGGCGAATAACTGATGCACAATTATATAACACTACCGGAAATTACATATGTACTAATGGAACGATAGATATGTATTTGAGATTGGATCAAATTGATGAATATGAACCTCCTTATAATTTTAATCTTTCATGGGCAACCGAAGGCGATTCAAATGCTAACCTTGATCAAGCCCCAGAGTCCGATCGTGCTGATAGTGGTAGTGTTGATTTTGCAATATTCGAACTCCCTGAATTCCCCACCATACTCCTCCCTGTCTCCGGTGTCATGGCCCTCTTCATCGTCTTCAGGAAAAAAACGAAAAAGGAACCTCAGAGCAAGTGAAAACTCCACTGCATCAATCAGCATTCGCATCCGTCAATTACTCGGACTCCTCGAGTGATAGCCGGCTGGAGGCTTTCTTCCCATAATTATTCGGGTGCGATTTTCCATACCATCAAACCCCATCGTATATGCATCAAAGTACACACCTCCCCCACCCCCTTCATCTCCTTTTTCAGAAGGGGTATTTTATTATTTTTGAGTTAATCTTTCGTCTTGCTCAAATCCAGCACATACCCACATTTCTCGGAT
>CAZTGJ010000366.1:0-3007 GCA_964613025.1 uncultured Thermoplasmata archaeon
TTGAATTAGACCCTTGAACGAGAGAAGTTGTCGCCGAAGGCGACTTTCTTGATAATCTAAGGAACTAAGTCGAGAGGAAGTAGTACATGTTTCATTTGAGAATTCAGATAATAATTATTATTGTGTCAATTGTTGCATTACTAATGATATTGGTGCCAATAATCAATTGTGAAAAAGGTGGCTCAGATGATCAGATAGAAATTTTCGGAGACGCGGGAGGCAGCCATTCCTGGAACGAGATCCATGGTTTTGTCATTGCAGAAGATGGAAATCACTCAGAGGAGGAATTCAATGTTACCCTTTGCGAAAATCTAAGTTACCAAGATGATACATGGGTCCCTGGCGGACACATTTTTGGTGAACTGCATGGCATTTATTGGAATGAGGATCCTGAACCATCAATTACGATATCACTGGAGGATTTTGAAGAATTTGCAGACGATAATGACACACTTACGATCTACCTGTATGGAGAATATACTCACCCCTCCGAAGGCGACAGATATGCCTATAAAGAAATAACCATGGAAAAACCCAATACTCCCCCGATCCCTGTGGCATGGTTTGCAGTAGAAGGCATCTGGAGCTGGCACAACCTCAGTGAGGAGAGCGATGTTACCGTCATCATCGAGGAAGGTATTGAAGGAGATGAAGTAACACTCTGGTTCAATGCGTCCCGATCCTGGGATCCCGACGGGGATAACGTGACCGGATGGAGGTGGCGTTTCTCCGATGAATTCGGAGAGTGCCGTTGCTCGGTGGAGAACGTCGAGAATATTTCCCGGATATTTTCCCTTGGGAGATCTGACGATCTGGCCCTCAGAGTGGAGGATGAGCGAGGTGAAGCATCTGAGGCTCTGGATTTCATCATTAGGGTCCGGAGTCGTGAACTCAAACCCGATATCAGCGTGGGTGAAATAGAATATGAGAATTATAACCACAATAAAGCCAATTACGAAGTCGGTGACAGCATCATTATCCAGCCGAAGATCCAAAACGTTGGCGAGAACGATACCGTGGATCCGTTCAAGGTCCTAATTGAGTACTCCACAGACGGCGGACAGAGTTATACCGAGCTTGTTCAGCGGGAGATTACCCATCCTATACCCTCCAGCAATTTCGAACTACTCACCTACTACTGGGATACTAATGGATTCGCCGAAGGAAAGTATATTATCAGAGTAAAAGCAGACATTGAAAATTCAATCGATGAGGAACATGAGGATAATAATGAAAACCGAACGAACCTGATTACTCTTGATGGAAGAGCTCTCTGCTGTCCGATTCTAGAACTCGGGAGTGTGGTGGTCGAGAAAAATGAAACGTTCACTGGTGAGGTGGCACCAATCACTATCGCCATCCGAAATGTTGGAGACAGTGATGCACTTTATGTGGATGTTTATGTACTCATCAATGGTGAGAACCTCGACCTCATAACGTTTACAACAATCTTCAGGAGTACCAATGTTTCGGCAAATTTCAATTTCTCCAGTGATTTCGAAGGTGTTTTCGATGTTACCTTTCTTGTGATGGATGATGGGCATCAAGTCGGGGGATCACAGTCTGTGTCAATGCAGGTAGTAAAGAATCCGATTCCGATCGCAACGATCATTTCCATCTCCCCAAATCCAGCAATAACAAATCAATCGATCGCGTTTACCGGAAATGGCTCGGACGAAGGAGTAATAACCGGCTATCACTGGCGGAGCAGTAAAGATGGATATTTGAGTTCCGGATCATCCTTTTCATTATCGAATTTGTCACAGGGAACGCATACGATCTATTTCAAGGTCCGGGATGATCGTGGTGATTGGAGCAATGAGGTAAGCGTACATCTGAGGGTCAAAGCGGAAAAGGGTGATGATGGGATAATTTCCCGGATCGATTTCTTGTTAATTTCATCTGGAATTCTTATTATTTGCCTTGTTGTAATAATCAGGAGAAAACAGGTTTCAGATCCACCCCCTCAACAGATGGAGTGAAAATGAAGGATCCGGCATGAGGTTCTGTGGGTCATTCTCCAATGAGAAATATCGAACGATCGTCCAGAACAGTGAAGGAAATCTTAATACTTATGAAAAGCAGTTTACATCGAAGTCCTTTTCCACCTACCTGCAACAGAGAGCAGAGCCATCACTATGAAGATGAATTCAAACCCGGGTATTGATTCATCCTCACCCGTATGAATCGTGATCCTCTCGATATCCGAATAATATTGACCATCATACGCCCTGAACTGGAAGGTGTGGTCGTCACCTGACAGGTTGCTTGTTTTTACGTAAACAAACCAGTTCGTTGTTCCTTCAACCTCCATCCATTCACTGGTTCCCATTCGCCTATATTCCACACGCTCAACAAGGACATCATCCGAAGCTGTCCCGGTGATATAATAAGCCCCGTCACCGTATTCGGAGGTTTCCTTTTCATCGATCGTCAGAATTGGATGATTCTGAACAGGATAACGATCAACATAGATCCGGATTTGATTACTTGCTGCAACGAGTACTCCATCATCTTTGATTTCAAATTTTATCGAATAACTCGTATACGCATCCCCAGTGAACGCAAATGACCTGGTCTCGGCCATTCCCGCCTCGATAGCATTGACCGACAAAAAATATTGGAATTCATTATTGATAATGTAATACACATCAACATACCGAGCTTGTCCATCACCGGTATTTATTATCGTTACATTGACGGATACGATCTCATTTATCAATGCCGTGTACTTTGAGACGATGATCGACTCAATTTCCAATTCCGGATCACCACAGTCACACCCCCCCTCTAAAAAGACAACCTCCGATGAGTTCTCATTATCTGCTGAGGGAAATACATTATTCCCTTCTCTCAGCTCTTTTACATCAACATTGTAGTCGACAGTCACTCTGAACGAGTACTCTCCCGGTTTGAACCTGTCAATATCCGTATCCCATGTGGTTTCAACCAATTTTAGTTACTTGAAGCGAAACCCTCCCTCCTTCAGGTGGGAGATGAAAGCGTC
>CAZTGJ010000367.1:0-3003 GCA_964613025.1 uncultured Thermoplasmata archaeon
TTTGAATTAGACCCTTGAACGAGAGAAGTTGTCGCCGAAGGCGACTTTCTTGTTCTCTGAGTTGAAGATCTATCATTCAGTCTTAGAAATTTATGGAAAATCTGATTTGGTTAATTCAGGAAATGAAAATATCATTGGATGTAGGTTTGATTGACAATGAGAAGTCGATCATCTCCGGGTACAATATCAACAAAGGTGGTATTAATGGTATTCGGATTATTGATGATCCCTTGACATTCCTATTCTTTATATATTGAATAAATTCTAAGATGGACCCTTTCAATTAACTATCCAATTCATATTAAACCCAAATACTAATGGATTCAAACCTCTATTGGATTTGAACCTGAATACGTTTGAGTCTGATAAACCCAAAGGAACCCGGAGCTAACTACATCGATCGTCCGAGGCAATCAGTAGGGATCAGACTCCGTGTATCCGCACACCTTGCCCGTCCGGATGCGTCCTGAGCACCCGGTAACCTCTTTCATTGATGATATCTGCAAGTTCACCACCCTGCTCGGCAGGAACCAGAGCGGAGATAGCCGGACCCACCGAGGACATCCCGGTGATGACGGATCCGTTCTTCCTCATGACCTCCATGGTGTGATAGATATCTTCTGCATGGGCATGATGCTCGATCTCGGCAATCTTCGATCCCATGTGCTGGAGCTTCCAGATGCTCTCGCCTACCTTTTCCAGGTCACCGGAATCTCCTGCCGGGATCAAACGCATGAGCACCTCATAGGATTTCCTTGCCCTATCCCGCTCATCCAGGGCACGTGCGCGGTTCATGAGCAGTTCGGTTTCGGAAATTCCTGCATTCTTGCTCTCCACAAGGGTGTCTGACATCTCCTCCTCGATGAGTGCAATGATCACTTCATAGTCCTCGGGAAGCGGAAATTTTGTTACAGAATGCAATTGGTCCGAAATAACTCCGAACCCACCATGGATGCCAACATAGGGTCCGACCCCGGTCTCGAATCCCGGGATAACAAGTCCATCCTCCCATTCCTCCATAAAATTGTAGCCGATCACCTCACGCACTTCATCGGGAGTGTACGGCTCGCCCAGAGCCCGATTCAAACTGAGGGCAACCGAGGTTACCAGTGCACTGGTGGAGCCCAATCCCATGTGATTGATGTCGTGGCCAGCCCCCATGACCTCTAGGGATCCTGATAATCCGAGATGTCTCAGAAAAACACGGGTGATATGCTCCACAAGGGAATCACGTCGTGCATTGATCGTAATTTCCGCGTCCTTGTCCGAGACTATGATCTCGTTGATCTTTACCTCTGACTTGGCAAACATCTGGATCGCGTAGCCCACTCCCCCTCCTCCCGGGTTGCCCGGGGAGAATCGTGTCATGTCCAGAACGGAAAGATGGATCCTTGCAGGAACCTCAGCATGAATAGTCACTCCCTGAAGCTTCTCGAGATTGGATGGCTTCCATTGGGTTTTCAGAGGAATTCGATGAAGGATCGTTCCCGGTACGACCGCATCAGGAATTTCTTCGTTAACATGGGGCATGTCGGAAGGTTCTGAGGTTTCTATAAAAATCTTGTTGTAGCAACGGAATTTCGGTGGTGATACACCTGCTGTTATTTAAAAATACAGAGAAGCAGCAGGGCCTGGAGTTTGGGGTTAACTCATATGGAGATGTTTCGGGTTGGCTTATGCCACAATTGCCGATATTGAAAAAGTGTGGCCCTGCTGCTCTATCATTTGAAGGAATAATCTCATGCGATGATCAGTAACTCGTGTGTTTTTGCGGTCAAGTTTCTTCTCCCGTCACCCATAGTTCGTTCACATTATTCTCAACCTTTTCATCCATAATTGTCCCGTTTCTAATGTGTCATTCCTTTCACGTTCATTCGTAATTATCCTCTATACTTTCATTCATTATTGTCCGTAATGTGAAGCTGTTCCATGGCCCCAATTATTTCAGTTGTTTGTTTCCTGAGGGATTACATCAGCGAATGGGAGCCCTCCGCTGGATAGCGGCAACTCCAGTTCAATGGAGAAAAGCCAGTAGTATGAGATCATATCGCTCAATACCAACTGGGGTATTAGCTGTTTCTCAGTTCGTTTCCCTTCTCCTTCCTCGGGGATCGGATCTAATCCCTTATCTCTGTTTACGATGGCCGTACCTTCTGTGGGTTTTTCACGGCGTTGTGTGGTTTTGCTTTTCATATGAGTCCCCAAAATCCCGCGATTTTCGCAGGACAGGATTGAGTGTGCGAACATGCTATAAATACATTTCGATTTTATGTATTAATTACTACAACTAAATAATTTTATGTAGTTAATAATTGCACCTCGCAAATTACAGTAATGACTTGCCAACCCCCTCACCTTCAATCGTACGCCCACAGCGTCATTCCGTTTCACTCCATTCCACTGTTTCCCACCCGCCCACATTTCTGCATTCTACCCAACCCGCCTACCCACCCGGAACACCACACCCCCTTCTCTCCTTTCCCCGCACCCCCCCACTTCTCCTGCAATATCATTAAATACGATCGGACTGCTGCCTCCCTATGACGTTCATTAACCTCGAAAATATCGAAGAAAAGGAGCTTGTTCCCGGATACCATGTCCGGTTCGTTCACTCCGAGAACATGACCCTGGCCTACTGGAACATCGATAAAGGGGCATCCCTTCCTCTCCACTCCCACCCCCACGAGCAGGTGGCCAATCTCATTGAAGGGACCTTTGAGCTGACTGTCGGATCTGAAACTCGAATCATCAATCCCGGGGACGTGGCGGTGATACCGGGGAGGGTGGAGCATACGGGGACAGCGATCACGCCCTGCAGGATCATCGATGTGTTCTATCCGGTTAGGGAGGATTACAAGCAATGAATCTACCATGGGAATATGGATAGGGAGATTCGTGATTGAGAAGTGGTCAATAGACGCGTGTCCAGCTGGTTAATAAGTAAAGAAAATATTAGCTTGTAGGAATCTGCAAAAATACAATCTCCTCATTTCTCTCCTCAGT
>CAZTGJ010000368.1:0-2960 GCA_964613025.1 uncultured Thermoplasmata archaeon
TATCACCCCAGTGTCCACCTATTGTAATCTTGCAGTGCTTCTACAACCTATACTACTTCGTTAGTAAATCTATCATTTCGGATTCAGAGGAGTATGAGAGGATGAAAATTTGCCCAAAATGTAACACCGAAGGAAAGGAGAAGCAGTCATTTTGCACTGCATGTGGATCTCGTTTGGCACGAATGGGAAAAAAGCTGCCAAAAAGCTCACCCGAATCTGCAAGTCCCCAACCTCAGGATAGTAATGCAGGATTATTGAACCCCTCTCTTGCTCTCAATGTGCTTTTCATAATCGTATTGTTATTGCTTACATCGATTTCACCGCTTTCTATTCTTTCTGAAGACAATCAGGAGGATGAGTATCGAGAGAAATACGAACAAGGTATCACAGAAAATCAGAAACTGAAAAGTGATAACCTTCTCATTGAAAAAGAAATTGACACTCTCTCTGATACAATAGAACAGCTTGAAGAGAATATAACCCAATCAGAATCCGAGAATGCAATTCTGCTGGAAGAAAACCAATTCATCAAAGATCAGAACCTTAATTTAAAGGCCAGGTACAATGAATGCAACAACGAAACACAAATCCAGCAACAGGTAATCCGTGGTTTGGAAGAAAATATCACGCGAATGAACTTAGAAAGTAAATATACACATGAAAATCTTTCAATGCTTACTCAGGAAAATACGGGCCTCTGGAATGATATTGGAGAATTGGTAATCATTCGCAATGAGCAATCATCTCAATTTGAGAACCTATCACTGAATTATTCAAGCCTACTGCATAATATGGAGATTACAATAATCCAGTACGATGGCCACATTGACAATCTTACAAATTATTCTCATCATCTTATGGAACAGCTCTCAGAGAAGAACGAAACCATCCAAAATCTTTCGAAAGATCTCGACGAATCCAACGATACACTTCTCAATCTCCAACAAGAGTACGCTTCTCTGTGGGTTAACTATAGTGGAGTCCAAGCAAATTTGACAACCCTCCAAATGGACTACAACACACTGAACATAAGTTATTCTTCTCTTGTTGTTAACAATTCGGAGTTAACTCGTGAACTCGATAATCTAACGGAAGATTATGACAACCTTCAAAATAATCTCACGAACTATACGAAGGATCTGGAGGATGAAATCAATCTGAAAGATGGCATCATTCAGAACCTCACATTTGAGCTCAACAATACAAATGCTTCTCTGTTAGAAATTCAGGACCAGTATGATTCACTCAATTCAAATCATTCAAGTTTACTTACCCAGCATAATGAACTCCAATCTAAATATAATACTCTAAACTTGAGTTACAGCTCCTTGGTTACGAAATATAATGATACGCTAACCAATCGAACTGAACTCTACGATATGTTGAATGAATCTCTTCAAAAAATTCAGGACCAGATTGACTCTTTAAATTATTGGGGAAATCGATACGCTCATCTCTTCAGGAATGTAACCGACTTCTTCGATTTGATGTTTCTTCGTGCTGGATTGCCAGAAAACCAGGGTGAGTTCATTACTCCCTATGATGATGATGTTGAATGGCTTCTTGAGGAGATATTAGGATCCGACATGGATGGCGACTTAACCTGGGATGATATTGAAGACATTTATGATTTCATTCTGGACAGAAAGGATTACAGTTGGGATCCGTACGCATATTATGCGGAGTTGTATTATTCAGATGAAGTGGATTACGGAACCTATAACGATTATTGGGCGTACCCAAATGAAACCGTGAACCACTATCGAAACAATGGAGTGTTTGCTGGTGATTGCGAGGATTTTACAAATCTGTTCGTTTCGTTATTGCTCGCAGAAGAAATGAATAACTACACCTTCGGCATCACGCTCGACACCAAACCAAGTGAGAGTGGGGGCGGCCATGCTACCTGTTTCATTCGATTGGGATCCTCAGGGGATGAGGATATTTGGGTGTGCGATATTGCGGGAGAATATTATGATGGGAATAAAGGTTCCGTCGGCGATACTTTGAAAGCATACGGGGAATATTGGAACGGGAAGGAGAAAGTCAAAGTGTGGAGTGCCTATAATCACCATTGCTACAGTGAATTTGATGATGAAAGTGAATTCCATGAATGGTGGAGGATAGATTAAGTTATTTTCTGATCCATCATTGGCCTATTTAGAATTCTTACAGGCATCGGCCACCTAAGAAAGAGATCTCTCCACGTCAAATCCTGGGTAGGCTCAAAGATTATCCCCAGATCTTCTATCATATGTTCAACGATACCATCCTGGAGTTCATTAATTACAAAGTTAATATCCCCAATGAACTTTCGTCCGCATACTCCACACAATACATTCGGATGTCCAATATTCTCACCCTCCTCCCGTCAACTCTGTCAACGTCACCAGCAGGATCCCTTTCTGCGCATCCTCCAGTAATCGATCGTCCGAGATCCCGGTGGACAACTTCAACTCCCTCCGAAGTCGACCCAGCGGCACCTCCATGAGATCATGAAAGTTCTGTTCCTTCGTGCGTTTCTTTCCCTGGAGTGTCGTGAAGGGTTTCGCCAACTTCCAGTTTCGTTTCGCGACCTTCTGGAAATCCATCACCTCAGTATCGAACTTCGAGGTTGCTTTTTCCTTCCCGGTCTCAATCTGAAACGAAAGTCGTTCCCTGGCCATGAAGTCGTTCAACTTCGCCTGCAGGGACAATCGCTCCGATTCGATCAACTTCAACCGTTTCTCCACCTCTGATCTCTGGTTCAACCTGAACTCAGCCCACATCATGGAGATCATATTCGCTTTCACTCCATCGAACTGATCCTGATGCTCCTCGAAATATCGGATCATCTCATGAGGAGGGCGGACTGTCCAACGTTGTTCCTTCCGAACCATGATCATTCTCCTTACCTAAATAATAATAATTAGCTTGTAGGGATTTGCAATAATTGAATCCGCGCATTTTTCTCCCCAGAA
>CAZTGJ010000369.1:0-2951 GCA_964613025.1 uncultured Thermoplasmata archaeon
TCAAGGACATCATTCTCGGGGCAAACCCGGCCATCTCCGGTCAGGAGATGTCGGTGACAGTTACCGTGAACAACGGCGGCGACTTCCCCAAGGATGCAGAAGACGTGAAGGTGAAGGTGTTCTCCATCGATGTAGATGGCAATCAGGAGTACATTGGTGAGCTCGACTATGGAACCATCGACGCAGAGAAGGATTACTACTTGTCAGATCCTGCACTGCGAAAGGGTGACAAGCAGGCAACACTCTACTGGGCGACGTCTCCCTTGGTACTTGAAGGATCGACCGAGACGTTCACGATTCGAACAGAGGTCGATCCCGATGGGTATGTCCGCGAGATCAGCGAAACGAACAACGATAGAACAGAGAATGTTGAGGTCGTTGGCACAAGTCAATCCACTCCATCCTTTGCACTTCCGTTCCTCCTCATGGCTCTGGGAGTGATAATGGTTTCCGGTATGTCGGTCTACTACAGAAAGAAGAGGGATTAAAACCCCTCCTCTCTCTTTTTTTTCTTTTTCTTTTGCCTTTTTTTCTATCTTTCCTTTTTCCCTTTCTCTTTTCTTTACCTTTCCTTTTATTCGACACATTTCCATTTCTACACCTGCCCCCCCCACCCCCCCTCCGGCAGTTGGTTATATCGTTTCGTTACGTATAGTTCGTTTTCTTTTCAACCGGACAACTATCATCTGGTTCAGGCCTTGTTTAGCCCCACAAATTATTAATACAAATGGGATAAGTTCGGGTTCCCAGCCCACACCCTTTGTCTCCAGGCAATTGGATAGAGGTATTTACATCCCAAGTATGGGCCGATAGATCAGCTCGGAAGATCGCCTCCTTGGCATGGAGGAGGCCTCGGGTTCAAATCCCGATCGGTCCACTTTTCTTTTTCCACCAATCTTACCCATTCTTATCTATTCTCATTATTCTTATCTATTCTCATTATTCAGAAAGGATGGAATTCAGAAAATTGGGACATCCCATGAATACTGAGTAATCCAATCCATCTTAAATTCATCGCGGGATCTTTTTTCTCATCCTGAAGATATTTTGATCATTCTTCCTGTGATACTCGGTAGTATCCATCAAGCTTCGGATGAAGAAGATACCAAGCCCCCCTATCTTAGCACTCTGGACATCCTTCGGTCTCTCAGGGGTTGGAATAATATGGGGATCGAATTCAGGCCCATTATCCACGATGACAATCTCCAAAATCCTCTCAACAAACGTGAGTTCGATTCTTACCAACCCTTCTTCCCTCTCACCATAAGCGTACTTGACGATGTTTACATACCATTCCTCTACCACCATCTGGATATCGTGGGTTAGATTGTTCAATCCTGCCTTGTCCAGAAAATCCTTTGTGAAGTCCAGCACCTCCGGGATCAACGAAAAACCTGTGCCGAACTCCTTTTTCATGGATATGATGTTCATTCTTCCACCCCCTCCGATTGAAGGACCACCATGGTAATATCATCGAATTGTTCCCTTCTACCGGCGAATTCTCTGATCTTGCGCACAATTTTCTCGATCATGTCATCCGGGGGACAATCCTCTTCTTTTAATAATTCCTGAAGATACTCAGTCCCGAACTCTTCATCCTTTTCATTCACTGCTTCGGTCACCCCGTCGGTATAAAGGAATACAAGCTCATTATTTTCCATATGTATCTCCTTTGATTCCAACTCCATATCCTCCATCACACCAAGTGGGATCCCTTTAGCCTTGAGAAGGGCTATTTTATTATCCTCTCTCCGGATCAACAAGGGAGGATTGTGCCCGGCATTGATGAATGTTAGCTTGTTATTCTTAGCATCCAGGATGGCATAGAAAAGTGTAACGAACATACCGGAATCCGATTCATCCATAATGATTGAATTAGCTTCTTTGAGTGCCTGCACAGGATCCAGTATCCGTTTCGCGTTTGCCCTGACAAGGATCTTGGATATCCCCATGAAAAGTGCCGCAGGAACCCCTTTCCCGGAAACGTCCGCAATTACTATTCCGGTCTTCTGATCGCCCAGCTCAATGAAATCATAGAAATCCCCTCCCACCTCCCGGGCGGGAATATTGACCCCTGACAGCCTGTATCCTTCGATCTCAGGTGCTTTCAGGGGAAGAAAGCTCTTCTGAATCTCATGAGCGATGTGTAGTTCCCGCTCGATCTTCTCCTTCTCACGGGTGGTCTCCTCCACCATCCGTATCTCGATCTTCAGCTCCGATGCCATAGTATTGAACGATTCGGCAAGATCCTGTAATTCATCACCGGTTCGTATGTGAACACGATGGTCAAGTTTTCCTTTCCCTATCTGCACAGCACCTTCGGAGAGCATCCTGATGGGCTCTGTAATCCTGTGCGAGAGGAAAATAGCTATGACCGAAACAAGAACGATTGTTGCCAGAAGTACCATAAGGAATAGCGTTTCCATCTTGTGTACCTCTCCATCGAAATGATCAACACTCTCCTGCGTGGCATTATTGATGGCCATTGTTGTTTCTACCACCGGCCTATCGAATTCATCGATATAGGTGGTAGCGGCAACGAACATCTGTACACCATCTGCAGTGGTGACATTGACGACAGCATTGTACACATATTTATCTCTGATCTCCCCGGTTGACACCTCGTACCATTCATAATACCCATCAGAATCCTCGTGTGTGCCTACCGTCTGATTGATAAGCTTCCACACAGGAGGGTTGTAGAGATCACTTTCCGGATCATCGAACAATTCCTTTGAATTGTTATTCACGAATCTGGAGAATCGATGGAAATAATATGTACCATTATCCACGTCCAGAACCACGGTATACCCTGTTTCCCCCACATCCTGTACAGCAATAGCCTGGAAATATGGGTCTGCCTGGAGATCAGATATCGTATGATTCTTATTGAATAGAATACATGTGTCTTCGGTTAAGACCAAAATCCCTCTCTGAATCGGTGTCTATTC
>CAZTGJ010000370.1:0-2945 GCA_964613025.1 uncultured Thermoplasmata archaeon
TTTGAATTAGACCCTTGAACGAGAGAAGTTGTCGCCGAAGGCGACTTTCTTGTTCCGATTTCTCAGTGCATCGAGGATCGATTGATCCATGTATAGGCTGAGAAAGGCGCCAAGCCAACCAACAGTTCCGGTGAGCTTGTAGATCCTGTCGAACTCGGGCACCAGGAATGGCACCAGGATCACAAATGAGATACCCACCAGTAATCCGGAGAAAAGGATGTATCGTTCCTCCCATTCGAAGAAGAACTGCTGAAAGAATTTCAGGTAGGCCCTGGCGTAGGTGTAGGCTACGGCAAGGGTCATGATAAACCGTTCTGAAACAGCAAGATCCTCGTTCGTCTTATTGGTCATTCCTGAGATGAAGGTATAGAAGATCAAACACAATGAGATGAAGAGGAGGAATGATCGAAAATGTTTCCAGCGATCGGAATCGGCTGATTTCTCCTTTAATGTCGATACGAAGATGCTGGGGGAAAGGATCCTGAAACCCAGTGTGATCCCCACCAATGGCATGAGGATGTCGGGATATCTTCTTGTCAGGAAGACAGCCTGGGAGGCTGCAATGAGGATAAGAAAAAATGCACAGATTGAAACCGTCAGAATATAATCATGACTTTTTTCCCGGATTCGAATGATCAGCGGAGGGTAAACGGACATCCCGATACCGATAATCAGCAGGGTAACGGAAAGGGAAGTAGCTGCCTCCAGATCGATATCGAACATCCGGTGAACAACCGGATTCTCACATAAAAAAGTTCCTGACCTTCACTATCTGCTCAGAGCGGATCATCATCGGGATACATGTCGCTCTCCGAGACATCATCATCCGCAAGTCCTGGAAGCTCCTCCTCTTCCTCTTCCTCCACTTCGACCACTTCGGTGGACAGATCAGCAGAGACGGATTCTTCCTCGATCTCATCATCCAGAATGAGACCAACCCGCTTTGCCAGGTACATCTTGATCTTCTCCTTGTCCCCTGATTCGATCCCGAAATATTCGGGGAAAAGGTGGGTGGTGGAGATGATTCTTGTGTTGCCTTCAGCCTTCATGGTGATCATGGTCAGCTCCTTGAGCTCTCTGACATGATCGTAGATACGGCTCCCGAGCATTGTCTGGAGTTCACTCTGCTTGACCGGCTCATGATAAGCTATAAGGGCCAATGTTTTCCACAGTTTTCTGGGGATGTCCGGGGTAGCAAGGGACCGAACCGGTTTGGCATATATTTCCCTGAGCTTCATGGTGTATTTTCTACCGACCCGTGATATCTCCAGGGATGTTTCTCGCTTTCGGTAGCTTTGCACAAGAGATCTCAAAGAACTGGTCACCTCATTCTTGTCCATCCCGGTCAGTTCCTGAAGTTCGCGAATCGAAAGAGGTCTTCCAGCAGAAAATAGTGCAGCTTCGATAAGTCGAGAATCTATCTGCTTCATGAACATCGCACACCTTCCTTTATTTTTATAGTTACCTGTTTTCCTGTTATTAAGTTTTTAGTCATGCCCTTTTTGTTGACATGGAGTGTTTCTTTCATGCTAGTATACGTCACTTTCATTGTATCAGATCCCATGGCTGTCCAATTCATCTTATTCGGTTTTCTGAGCCACACCTGAAAATAGCAAGGCATACACCTTTGTGCTTCCCATAATATTTTCGATCCTGGTATACTCGTTCGGAGCATGAGCCGTGTCATCGATCCTTCCCCAAACCACTGCCGGGAGACCGGCCTTTCTCAGGATAGCTGCACAGGTTCCCCCTCCGATACCCATGGCTTTTGGATCATTATTCCAGACGTTCTTCACTGCCTCTGCAAGAAGTTCAACTACAGGAGCATTTACAGGCGTAGGGGGAGCAGCCCGTTCTAGCTGTTCGATACTCAATTCGATACTCACCCCAAGCTCTTCCTCGACCTCCCTGCTGATCTCATTGAGCAGAGCTAACACCTCATCGGGATCCGTTTCCGGAAGGATCCTGCAGTCCATGAAAAATATATCCACTCCGGGAATGGTATTGATGTTGGGTACGTTGGCCTCCTTCTTTGTGGGCTCAAAGGTTGATCCGGGAGGATCGAACAGGGAATTCTCTGAAGCATACCTCTGTTTAAGCGTCTCCATTGCCTTCACCCCGAATTTCATTCCGGCATAGTGCGGATTGTTCCCTTTATCCGGTGTACTTGCATGACACTGCTTTCCCTTTGTGACCACCTTCAACCAGAGGATCGATTTTTCTGCGATTTCCAGATCGGTTGCATCGCTGTTCCCGGCATCAGGCACGATGATCAGGTCATCAGGTCGGAATATCCCCTTGTCCATGAGGTATCGGATGCCGAACGTGCTCCCGGTCTCTTCATCGGCTACCAAAGCAAGTCCAATGTCCATGGCAGGTTCGATCCCCAGTTCCCCGAGGATCCTCAGTCCGAAGATCGATGCGATCAATTCCTGGCCGTTGTCCTCGGATCCCCGGGCAAATATTTTTCCATCCTTCATCATGGGCTCGAAGGGATCGCTATTCCAGAGTGAACGATCACCTATGGGCACCACATCCATATGGCACATGACCCACAGCCGTTTCGTCCTGTCAACCCCATGTTTTACCGCAATGATGTTTGGCCTCGGCACTACATCCTCGGCCGTATACACCTCGATGGAATCCATATGCAGGGAATCAAGGAGTTCTCTGAGAAATTCTGCTTTTTCCCCCTCCCCCTTCCCCCCGTTAACAGGTGAGAGTGCCGGGATTCTCAGCATCTTCATAAAACTGTCAAGAATGTTATCCTGTTCTTCGTCGATTTTCGAGAAAATAACTTCCGGTGTAACCGATGCCATGCTTTCACCCTATGTCATGTAAGCCGTTTGTCGCCTATAGGAGCGATGGCATATTTAAACCCTGCGGAATCTCGTAAGAGTTCAGTGATCTGAAGCCCTCCTACACTGGAAAGTACACATTTCACC
>CAZTGJ010000371.1:0-2930 GCA_964613025.1 uncultured Thermoplasmata archaeon
TCATCACTCAGGGAATGAAAATCGCACTTACTTCACATGGCTGAACTCTTACGGCGATCAGTAAAATATAAGTAAGATAGTACTTTCTTTCAGTTTAGGGTGTTCACATGACGGCCATGGAGGAACCGAATAATCCGAATGAGGCCTCACCAGGGAGTGAGGGGTCAGCAAGCGAATTAATTCCCGGGGCTAAGCAGACCAATCTTGCAGATATAGGGAAAGATATCCCGGAAAAATTTCACAATGATTCAGCAAAACCTGGCATATCCGGTCAGTTTATTGCCATTGTGATCGTGGTGCTGATTCTGATCAGCGCCATAAGCGGGATCTTCTTCTTTTCCCAGGATGATGACGACGATGATGATGAGCTGAATCATGCTCCGCTGGCAGTTATTGAAACTGACAAGACCACTGTGCAGGCAAACCATACCATAACCTTTGATGGGTCTGACTCAACAGATCCGGATAACGATACATTATCGTTCACCTGGGATTTCGGGGATGGGAGTCCGGAGGAAACCGGATCTCCCGTTGATCATGTATATTCGATCCCTGGCAATTTTACTGTGACCCTGGTGGTGAGCGATGGAGAAGAATCGAATACCACCTCTCTGGCTATCACGGTCATCGGACCCGAACCGGTGGACAATACAGCTCCCGTGGCATTGGGTTGGATAAGTCAACTTGCTGCCTACGTGGACGAGATACTGGTTTTCAATGGATCGAGATCGTATGATCCGAATGATGACCTCCTATTTTTCGATTGGGATTTCGGGGATGGGAGTGAACACGGTTCGGATGAGCTTGAGAACCATAGTTATTCCAATCCGGGTATCTACATTGTGTCCCTTTTAGTAAGCGATTTGTATAAAACCGGCACACAAACCTTCCGAGTCATCATCACACATCCGCCTCCGGTGTTCTTTCCACCGGAACTCTTGAGCTCACATCCCCGAATAACCATGAATCGGACGGAGGAAGGAACTTTGTCCAGGGTTGTCATTACAGTGGAGAACAACGTGAACGATGCCATCGAGGATTTCTCATTAACCTTCAACGTGACAGCAGACAACGGCACCCTGGCGTTTCAATCGATAGCTGTTTCAGACGATTCCCTGTTCGATACCTCCCATACCGCCACCCCCGAATCAATATCCTATTCCTTCAATCTGCAATCGGGAAAGGTCCTTGCCTACGGAGAATCGGGAGCACTGACATGTGAATATATTCGGTCAGTTGAGGCTCGGGACAGTTTCATTGTGGAAGTGGATCCCGAACTAAGACCCTATCTGGACGATAACTACAATAAAATATCCGACTTTCTCGAGGAAGAAATTGCGAACTCACCCCCCGATCAATACGTGGAAGTGATCATGCAGTTCAATTCCCAGGTGACCGGAGATGTCATCGACAGCTTCGAGAACCATCTAGGGGTGGTGTTCGAGAACTACAGCCTTATCCGGGGATTCTACGGGGTCATCCCGGCGGGTCATTTCTACGACTTTGTGGATGATGTCGGTTCCCTGGCCGATTTCGAGTTTGCCGATGCGAATACCAGGGTGAATGCCACCCTTATGTATGGGGTTCCCCAGATCCGTGCACGACCCTATGTCTGGGATGATTTCGGGCTCAAAGGAGAACCGAAAACAACGGTTGCCGTTCTGGACACAGGGGTGGACAATGCACATACGGATCTCGCTTCCAACTACAAATCGGACGGGGCCAAACCCGCATGGATGGATTTCGCAGGAAAGGACGACAAATCAGGCCAGACCAGAAGTGTGGATGATGACAGAGACGGACGGGTGGACGAGGAGACTGATACCACAACGAATGTGGATGGTGATTTCTATGTGAACATCCCGGGAGGAACAAACGGTCTGGGGTGGGATCCGGGTCATGATGAGACATTTTACGATACCGGAACCTTTCCTGGATTGCTTGATATTTTCGACATTCCCATCTGGAATGGAACAGACGGAGATGTAGATGCACTTTTCGGTTCACCCATGGTGAGCCTCGTTGGTGAGGATATCAAATACACAGGGTACGACGAACCCAATGATCCTAAAGGTCACGGAACCCACTGTGCAGGGATAGTTGCAGGTGACGGGTCCGGGAGCAATGCGAACACGGTTACCCTGTCCACCCACAATACGTTCTACAGCAATGCCAAGATCGGAGGTCCCAATGGAAGAACAAAAGGTAAATCCATCTATGTGTACATGCCCTTCAACGGGTACCTGAATGGAACGCTGAGATGGAGCCATCCATCGGGGTATACGGATTCCAGTGCCAGTGTCTGGCTCTACAAAGTAGTAGGAAAGACACATACCTTCATGGGAATAATCTCTGAGCGTGAACCTCCGAACAACGATACGTGGCTTGCCCGCTCTCCCTGCAATTTCAGTTCGAAGACCATGGACAAGAACAAGGATGGGGATTATGCTGATGCCGGGGAAACCAACCAGGTCCTTGCTGCAGGAGTCTATCGTTTGAAGTTCAGTACATTCAAGACAACCGATGGTTCATATTGGGGAGCCGCAGGTCAGGAGTACGAGGTAAACCTCCAGGCAATTCGCCAGAAGGGACCGGGAGATGGAAAAAATCTCGTCATCGGTGTAGCGCCTGATACATCCATTATGGGGGTAAAGGTGCTGGATGACGGGGGGGGCGGGTATTCCGCAACCATTCTCTCGGGAATGCAATATGTGGGAGCGAATGCAAAACGTCTTGGCATAACCGTTGCAAGCATGAGTCTCGGGAGTCATCAACTGAACAATGTCCTCTCAACGGGTGTGGATGCCCTGGTAAAGAGCGGGGTTGTCGTAGTAGCGGCCGCGGGAAATGACTTTGATGATCGGACCGATGCGGGAGCAAAAAAAAGCACCCTTCGGGTGCAATTTGAGCCTTCCGGCTCATTGACTTGA
>CAZTGJ010000372.1:0-2914 GCA_964613025.1 uncultured Thermoplasmata archaeon
ACGTGATTGATTGGGGGAGACAGATTGGGGGGGACGAGGGGAACGTGATTGAGTGGGGGGGGACGATTGGGTGGAGTGAAGAGAACCAGAGTGAGTAGGGTGGGACGATTGGGTGGCATGAGAGGCACGTGAATGGCCACGTGACTGTTGACGGCCATATTGATGAATGGGTTCATAGAAAGCTGCAGGATCGCTTGTGTTGATCTTTGACCCGCCTCCATATCCCGGGGCAGATGTAGTGGGTTTTTCAAGAGGAACAGGAGGGGGCGCCGGGGGTTGGTTCTGTTTCAAGACATCATAGATCCTGACCGTCCGCTCGGGTTTTGAGATGAACACAAAGAGGAATACACATCCAATGAAAAGGAAGACAACTGCAACACTTACAAAGCCACTGCCGAAATAAAAACTGCTCTCCGTTTTCTTAGAATCTCCCTCAACGTGAATGATGATGAAGTCCTCCTTCTCCAAAGTGCTGGAATTTCCGAGATTGTCTATCACCCGCAGTCCAACCCTGTAGTTACCAGGCACTGAATATTTGTGATTGAGACCCGGACCCTCCCCCGGGACCTGGGAGATGAAGACATTATTAAGATCAGTTCCAAAATGGTATGTATGTATATCCCCGATGGAATTCCGTCCATCCAGAAGGATCTCCTGCCCGGCCTCGATCTGGTAGTCCGGAGCAAGATCCTCCCCGGTGAGGTAATCCCTGACAACAAGAACCGCTTGGGGCTTTTCAACCACATCGATGATCCCCTCAATGGTATCGGAATTCCCCTCGTCGTCCTCTACTCTCAAGAGTACGGAGTAGAGTTCGGCAATGGTATAGGTATGAGATGTGGTGGATGTGGAAGAGTCTATAGTGGCTTCGTCCCCGAAGTTCCAGTGAAAGCTGTGGGCATCTGTACTTGCTCCGGCATTGAAGACGATCGCTTCACCCTTGTACACTTTCCATCGATAGGCTCCATTCTCGACGATCGTTTGAGATGATATGCTGAACTGTGCTTCAGGCTCTCCGTGGGCTTCGAAGGAGAGCATTGGCAGTAATAGAACAAGTGTAATAATACTGATGATCACAGACCGATCCAATTGCTTCATCCGATACCCCTCAACGATGTCGTACCCATGCAAGCAGTGGCATCGAATAAATATCTTTTGGTTCACACTCAACATTGTGGAGTATGAAAATTATTTCGGGAGGTGTACAAAACATTGTGGAGTGTTGTGGAGTAAAATGCTGGATGGAGCCGATATTGTATGGATTCATGATTTTTGGACAAGGTGACAAGGTGCAAAGGGGGGAGGAAATTTGAACTCTCGAGATGTTTCAGATATATTTCTCATTTTTGGATGCTCGGTATTCTATCAAGATCACGGTTTCCTGTAAATGCGAGAAATCCCTCATCAAATGCCTTTGAGTGGAAGCTCCGGATGTTATTCTCTTTTCCAGGATAATCGGTGACCAGAATGAACTTTCCGCTTCGGGAAACGTTCCTCAATAGTTGTAGAGAATAGTCTGTTTCCTGGACGTCCTGCTCCTCATCGTCATCGAAAAAGAGGTCTTCCTTCCCTTGACCGGAGACTGCTTCGAGATAGCTCTCATTGATGACCAGTCCCTCCCCATTCTGTGGAACGATAAGAAAATCAGGATCCTTCTGCCTTGAATGGTTTACAATAGCCAAGACGAAATCCACCATATCTGAGGCTGCCGTTTCCCTTCCCCCCCCACCTCCCCCATCCTGGAAGAATTCGTACGCATCAACGATGTCAAGATAGGCTCCTTGAAAACCTGCATCGATAATCCTGTCCACGTAGGAGTTATTCCCGGAGAAGATGATGTCCTGCCACCCCTTCTCCCAGTAGTTAACCTTGTAATTTCCCTCCCAGTCGGGATTTTCAGAATCTATGAACTCAGGATCACCCACGGTCCAGTTCTCCTGCCAGTAGTAGCGATAGTCCTCAGCTTCACCAATGGAAATGTAGGAAAGCACGATCTTCCCGGAATCCCTGAGTGCCAGTATCTCATCCCTTGAGAAAGCTCCTTCCTGGGTTCCATCACTAGAGTAATCCATGATAACCAGATCATACTCTGAATGAATAATGGTGGTAATGTTGATGTCCTGAAGAATGTAGAGAAAGGTGTCCACCTCCTTTCCGAGGATGGTCACGATAACTCTTTGAATTTCATCCCCTTCAGCATCCCCCTCATTGTCATCTTCCCCATTGTCCAAACATCCAATGGAGAATGAAAGGATCATGCAAATGAGAATAATAACTCGAAAAGAATGCATGGTATCACATGGGTAACATTATACTATTACGTGGTGTTACATGGGTAACATTATGTTATTACACTGGTGTTACATGGGTAACATTATACTATTACGAGGTGTTACATGGGTAACATTATACTATTACGAGGTGTTACATGGGTAACATCATGCTATTACAGTGGTGTTACATGGCTATCACTATGGTACCACCATGCCATCACGTGCTGTGTTTCAGCGGAAAAATCCCGATCATGAGGTGATGGTCTTGAGATAGTCCCCTACCTTGCTTTTTGCCTTCCCCACCAGCTCGTCCTTTGCCTTCTCGATATCATTCTTTCCAACGGATACCAGGACATTATCTACATGTGCCTTGAGCTCCTGATTCTCTGTTGTGAGGGTTTCAACCTGTTCTTTGAGCATGGAATTCTCTTTCTGGGTAGCGGCGAGTTCCAGCTCAAGTTCTCTGATATTCTCTTCCGCTTCTTCGAGTTTCTTTCCGCTGACGATAAAGGGTGGCATAGATGTACCTCGATTTCTATCATCTGCATGGTTTATTTATACTTATGTACTGTTTAGGTTGTAGAAGTAGTATTACCGCCAACAAGCGTTGCGGCCATTTTCACCCTTGAGATATGAAGAGA
>CAZTGJ010000373.1:0-2861 GCA_964613025.1 uncultured Thermoplasmata archaeon
TTTGTCATCTCATGATTAAAATAATTTATGCGAAATAATTTTTGTACTCTACAGAAATTCTTTCCTCAATAGTGAAACATAGACCCGCAGTGTCACTCCATTTCATTCCATTCCACTGCCCCCCCCTCCCCCGCCACCCTCTTCCCCTTTCACCGCCGCCCCCAAGACTTATATGCATTCGTAGTATCAGATCAACAGCATCCAGTCTTTACTGAGCCAGCCTAACAATTATCCGACGACTACGGCGACCAAGGCGAATACGACGATTTCAACTAATACATGGGGGGGGCGAGGTAAGGTGTGACAAATCTCATTGATTTGCACATACGTTAATCTTAGGGAACGTGATAAACTATTTATAGGCCAATGTACACCTACCGCTGTGGTAGCATGAATATGTACGTGTTATGGATACTCTATGCTTTTTTCCTGGGCTCCTACTTCAGAACCTACTCACGACAGGAACGGCAGGAAATGGGAAAGGGACTGAAGGTCCGCAGGGAAGATCATTCCTACTATATCTATGTGGGAGGGATCAAGTTCTCACTGTCTCTTCTTGCCGGTTCGATCATTTTCTTTCTGCTCATCGGCTTTATCAATGATATAACCTACGCATCCTGGATCGGATCAATTCTCGGCTTCCTCTCCTTCCTCCTGGTGGTCCTCTTCGCCTCTCTGTTTCTGGAAGCCTCATACTTCAAATATCAGGGCGACCTGGTGCTGGATAAAAATGAAAGGAAGGCAGGGAAAGGATCGGATGGAAAATCCGGCTCGCGTATGTTAATAGACCCCTCAAACCCGCTTCCATTCATGGTCATTCCCTTCGTTTCATTCTTCCTCATCATACTGGCAATTGTAACAGGAAGTCTCATCCCCATTGCCATCCTCTTCTTCGGAGTACCGGTAGTGATCTCCTTCTATGCTCTGTTTATGGCACGTGACTCGGAGTACGACGGCCTCGGTGGCTCTCTGGAAACGGTGAAGGACGTCATGGGACTGGACAGGGACAATATCCCGATATCCAGGATCATCAAGGCCTTCCTGGTCCTTTTCATTATCATTCTCCTTATCCTCTCGAATATCACACCCTATACCGGCAATCTCGATTTCAACCCAACCTTCGAGGATCTCAACGAAACCGAGAATAACATAGAGGACGCCGATACGTTTCTCAGCCATTACAGCGATGTTCGGGTCATCTCCTGGGATCTTGCAACCCAATATCTCCAACGGGCATACAGTGACGCCGCCTCCACCCTTTCGACAGACCAGGATGTCCTTACCCTCAACACTGACCCTGATTATGTGAATGGTAAGTTTGTCTGGGTCAATGCCCCCCAGTATGAATTTCTGAAATGGACCGGCGGAAAGACGGTTCCCTTCTATGTGTATGTGGTGAATGATCCTGAGAATATGACGAAAGATGGATTCGATGCGGTACACCGATCCAACGACTCCTTCGAGACCCACAGGGATAAAATTTCCTGGGGCATGCGGATCGATCAGATCCTCCACAACAAATATGCAGGGAGCTATGTGAACATTCAGATCCGGTTCACTCTCGACGAGGAAAACCATCCATACTGGGTTGTGTACCTGGGGAAGCGTCATATCCTCTATGATGTTGTAGATATCGAGAAGATTCTGATCATCGATGCTTCTGACATGGACAAAACCTGGGAGTTCGATATCGATGATCCGGATATTCCGGACTGGATGGAGGTAGTCTACCCTGACAACTATCTGCTAGATTGGGCAAAGCTCTGGGGAAGCTGGAGGGAGGGAATAACCTACAAGTGGTTTAACAAACGCCATCTTTCTTTCCCGGACGATACGCCCAGATTCCTTATTCTCAATGGAACCTCCTATTGGTATCTACCCATGCGCCAACTGGATTCCCAGGTCCTTGCAGGGTATATTCTCATGAACACCCGCACCGGGGAAACAGTGTATCACAATCGTGAGGCCCTGTCACTTGCCGACAGATTCACTGCCACCCTCCAGGTAAGGCAATATCTTTCAAGTGGTATCCAGGGATTCCGGCAGCTCACTATTCAGGAGGGGTACCTCTATCCTATCCAGATGAACTATGGTAGGGTAAGGGAAGCCTATATTTTCCCACTGTACAGCGGATTTACTATTCAGCAGTACGCCATGGTGGATGCGGAGTTCTATACCCAGAACCCCTTTTTCGGAACCGATCTCCAGACCCTGATCAGCGAATACCGCTCTCACACCTTTGATGTAGATCAGAATATTACCCACACCTGGACGAATCTTACCTTCGAGAGTGCATACTCCGATGATGAGGAGGGCGCCTTTACGGCAAATGGTACGACCTACATTGTGCATCGAGAGGATCTTGCTGGGGGGGCGATTGCCGATGCTGAGAATGAGTGGCGTGAGTTCAGGCTTGCTGTCTCAGATTTCGAGAGGGGTGAGGATGTTTCCATCGAAGTAGTTGTGTACAATGGAGAGGTTCTTGACGTTGATTATCCCGAAGCAAGTCTGGTTGAACACTGATGGCTGATAGTAATCACATATTTATCGCGAAATTCAGTTGACTTGAAGGACCAATCGATCATAGGCATCATGAATGAATCCCCCGGACCTTCCATCCTCACCCTATTCACATCACTTTACTGCACTTTCCGTCCTTTCACCTTCTCTCACTTGACTACACCTTCCATTTTCTCCCCTTCTCTCACCTGACTGCATCTCCCATCTTCTCCCCTCCTCTCACCTGACTGCATCTCCCATCTTCTCCCCTCCTCTCACCTGACTGCATCTCCCATCTTCTCCCCTCCTCTCACCTGACTGCATCTCCCATCTTCTCCCCTCCTCTCACCTGACTGCATCTC
>CAZTGJ010000374.1:0-2836 GCA_964613025.1 uncultured Thermoplasmata archaeon
TTCTAAAGATGGAGATGGGAAGGATGATGGCAGAGATGATTCCGGCGATGACCAGATACTTCTGGATCTGCTTGCTCTCCCACCATTCTTCACTTGTGGGGGAGATGATGGCGTCATATTTGGGTTCGATGTGGGTCCCCACATTCTGAAGAACGTAATCCTGCCCATCCGAAGCTTCTGCTGTGAAGGAGAAGCTTCCGTTTTCGATGAACATCCCAGTGCCGTTCTCCGGATCGATGAGCGTCGTGTTCTCCCATGAGACCTCATACAGATGCGTTGAGTTTCCTTCGAACGCTGCGATCACTCGGAACTCGTTGCCAAGGATCTCCATGGTGTGTTCAGATCCAATACGATGTATTGAGAACTCAGTCAGACCGAGGGTGTTCTCCAGATGGACCGTTGCCAACGGGATGGAGAAATCAAGATGGTAGTCTGTGACGTTCGAGAGAACAATCGAGATTGAGGAGACCGCCATATTGTAGTAGTCCATCACCCGGACGTCCACCGTGCTTCCCAGAGTATGTTGGATGGACCATGATCCGGACGTTCGAACCCAGGATCCCCCACTGATCAAATAGAAGACCTTCAGGAGCTCAGCATCCTCCCCCAACCCGGTGAACGAATTGTAGAAGTGCGTTTGGAAAGTGGCGGTTGGAAGGTAGTCCCTCATGATGAGCGTGACATTCGTGCTGCTCAGGATCGAGAGGGTAGTTTCCGCCAGGTTCCCATACTTTTCTGCAACTATGGTGATGGGGCTGTCACCCTCATTGATGAGTACCCATTCTACCTTCCCCTCAGAACTCGTCACGTGGTCCGTGAGCGGATTATTGTCCTTGTCGAACAGGTAGACATTCGCTCCATTGGTCGGCCGCCTGAGGGCATCAAGGAGCGTAATGGATAGATACCAAAGATCACGGTTATTTGCTACGGTTGGATTCGTGCAATCGTAGAGAACGAGATCCGTGGTGATGTTGATGAAGGTGTTCTCCCGGACGATGATTCCATTCGTTGAATAGCTGCCAATCCCATGGTCCGTGAAGTTCTCGAACGTGTTGTTCAGGAATAGAATATCGTCCCCAGTCACCTCGAAGGCCGTGGTGTAGCTGTTGTCCGCGATGAACGTGGAATGCATGATCCATTCGTTGCTCTGCCCGAGCGCGATATGACCGTCCACATTACTGACCGTGGAGTGATTCAGGAAGAGCGACCCTCCGGCGAATGTCCACATAACTGGATCGTCTGCCTGAATGGTCGAATTGTACGCATGGAACTCGTCGACCCAGACGTTGATCTCCCGGTGCGACCCGGTGAAGGTGAGGGTTACGTTCTCCTGGAAGTATAATGGAACGAACATGATGTCTAGGTTACCATCAATAGAAATGGTCTCGTTCCATACGTGCGTCTCAGTGGTGATGGTCCAATCCCCGGATCCTGAGTATGGCCAGTCTCCTGTGCCCGCCCCCTCAGCTGACGGAGGATGCAGCACGAGAAAGACGAGGAACGCAAGCACTGTCCAAAGGGTCACCTGCCATAGGATCCTGATGTATCGACGTCGGGTCATACATTTCTCCTTGCGTGATGTTCGTGAAAGAAAGAAAAAGGACGGATCCCGAGGATTACTCGGAATCCGCCTTGTTCACGTAGGCGTCGAACATTCCTGCCTTGAATGCGACAAACACCAGGGCGATGATGGCCACGAAGATGAGACCGTATACGAAGAAGGTCTTCACCTTGCTAGCAATGTCCCCAACGAAGTTGAACATGCTCAGGCCCTTCTCCTTCAGCGCTTTTCCAGCGTTCATGAAGGTGCTCCGGATGCCAGAGAAGGTGTTCCCGATAGAGTCCGAGATCGTCGCAGGAATCGTTTTCGCAAGACCCCGGATTGTGTTCGCGATGGACGAGGTTGTCCCCTCGATGGCGTCCCGGAATGAATTGCTTACAGAGGCGAGCTTCGCCTTCAAGGATGAAATGCCAGCGCTGAGTTGCGCTCCGATCCCGGTGGCGGGAGCGACAGCATACTGGTCCACCATATCCTTCACATCCCCGGACACCTGACCGACCATGTTCGAGCTGGAATCTACGAAGTCAGTGACAGATCCTTTCACGATCCCAGCGGATGTTGAGATCTTCCCACGGAATCCCTCCGAAATCTCGGTGATCGCGTCCATGGCCTTTTCTGGGGTGCTGAAGACGACATCCTCGACCGAGCTCTTGGATCCACTCATCGGATTCTTCCATGTCTTTGGATTCCAACCCGCAATCCCGGGATTCCCGGCATAACACAGGTAGAGCCCGAGATCCGCACGAGGCACGGTGGAAATGCTCTCAACGGTTCCATCAGTTCGTTCAACCGTCGCGTCAGGGTCCGTTTCCAGGATGATGTCAACGCCATCCTTCTTGAACCAGTCCTCAACGTAGTTCACATAGCTGTCAGCATAGACCGTGGTGCAGTTCATGTCAAGGATAACGTAGTCCACCACGTACGCATTCGTCCCCGAGATCTTGGCCAGCCGTTCCTTTAAGGATTCCTCAAGCTCCCCCTGGAGATCGGTCCATCCTTTCAGGTAGATCGTCTGTCGATCTTCCACATCATAGTCGAACTCCTCAATGGTCGATAACGCCTCCCGGAACTCGGTGGCGTTATACGAGCGTTGGCTGTCGAAATCACCAGGCTCCGATTCCGTTAGGTTGTACACATTCCTTGACTCCTGGCTGCCGGTATCGTTCTCGATGCCTGACAGAGAGTAACTGAACTTGATCCGATCCTTGTCGCTACTGGATGGTGCAGAATCCTTGGTCTTCGGCAGAATCTCTGTGGTACCGTAGTTTGTGTTGG
>CAZTGJ010000375.1:0-2835 GCA_964613025.1 uncultured Thermoplasmata archaeon
CATTCATCACTGATTCAATTAAAAGTATACTTATTTAAGTTCCCGACTATAATAGGATAAAACCGAATACGATTAGTCCTATCCCAAATTCTGTCCACATGAAAATTCCTCGTTAGAGAAAATGCAAGCAAATATTTATAGTTTATGGGAACATGGGTTTTACTCTTTAAGTAGTGGGAGTTAGTGACTTTAAGGTCAAGCGAGAAACATTAAGGTCAAGTCTCTGGCTTTAGAGTCAAAACGGACTTTAAGGTAAACCTGATACAGAATAGTCGAATGGGAATTTGACTTGGATTATTAGTTAATTTTATGGCGAATGGGACTTAGTCAGGGAATTGCGAAATCGTACATGTGCACAAATTATATTAAATAATGAAACATTTGAACCCCGATGTCAAAATGTGGGACCATGATCCGATCCATTGCCGTGATGTTCATGATCGTTGCAGGGGGAATCGTCTTTTCTCCGGATGCGGAAGGACTGGACATAGCCACCAGTGCTGTTCTCGCCCGATCCCCTGATGGAGTGGAACCAGGGGTCTGGGATATGGGATACACCGGGAGGGGAGTTACCATTGCGATCCTGGACACCGGAGTTGACGACGACCATCCCAGCTTCCAGGGGGCCTATGTGGGTGGGGTGGATCTCAGCGTGGGTCTGGGTATTCCCATTAATCCCGGCGACACCCACGGCCACGGCACCCATGTGGCGGGAATCGCATTGGGGAGGGGGGGTGGCCCAAATGATCCAAACAATTATCTCCGTGGAATGGCACCGGATGCAAATCTTGTGGATGTGAAGATCGCACTTGATTTTACTGACATTGCAATTCTCGGGGTGCAGCGCGGTCTGGAATGGTGCCTGGAACATTATCAGGATGACTGGGGAGACACAAAATCCAGCAATGACGGCATTGATGTGATCAGCATCTCCTTCGGGGACGGAAACGTGAACTCCACCGGAGATTCCGATGTTGCCGACCTCATCACCCAGGCTGTTGAGCTGGGAATGATCGTAGTTGTCGCCGCGGGCAATGACGGTCCGGACAATGAGGGATTCGATGGGGTAGCCTCGGCGGACGATGCTATCACCGTTGGAACGGTGAGCGATATGGGAACTCCGTGGAGAAGTGATGATACCGTAGCGTATTTTTCGAACCGGGGGCCCAGGGCAGACGATGGGGATGGGAACCTTCTGGAGGAGCTCAAGCCCGATGTGGTTGCCCCGGGGATCTCCATAATGTCAGCAGAGTATTCCCTGATCCTTGATCCTGACGAGTATGTGGATAAGACAGGCAGCTCAATGGCCTGCCCGGTTGTATCGGGGATCGCCGCACTTCTTCTCGAGGCAGATCCCACACTGGAGCCCGGGGAGATCAAGCAGGTTCTCAGGGATACTGCCGAGCCACGGGGCGAGATCTACAATTCCTCTCTGAGCACCCGCTACAGCAGAGAATACGGATTTGGCCTGGTGAACGCCTTCGAGGCAATGAAACAGGTGGTTCCCCTTCCGGATCTGACAATACCGGCCCTTACCCTTTCTTCAAATCTTTCAGGAGAAGGGGAAACCATCACCATTTCTGTGACCGTTGAAAATGTTGGGGATGACGGAGCCACTGACGGGGAGCTTATGCTGGTGGCACGCACCAATGAGAGTGTCGCAAGGACGATTACGGTGATCGAGGGATTTTCACTGGGGGACGGCAAGAGCACCACATTCAACCTAAACTGGGGAACCATGGATAATGTCACCGTTGAAAGAATAGAGGCCGAGGTCGTGTGCAGAGGCCAACTGGAGAGGGACGAGGCAAACAATGACCGGGATGCCGTGATTGTAATCACCCCGATGCCCGAGCTGAACATCTCGGGCTGGGATCAGGCCTCAACTGTTGTGGTGCAGGGTGATCCACTGACTGCAAATTTCACGATCAGGAATTCAGGGGGAACACATGTCTCGTTCTCAACGAAACTGACGGTTGAAGGAACCCAGGTGAATGATTCCCTTGATCTCACCCTGGAACCCGGATACGAGCTGAACATCAGCTACCGTGCGGACACTGCCGGGTACGTGGGATTACAGAACCTCTCCTTCACCGTGACAATGAACTATGTGGTTCCTGAACGGAACACACTGGATAACATACAGAATTTCACGGTAATCGTGGAACAACGTCCCAAGGATGACACCAATGGGAATTCATGGTTCTCCGGAAGAGGGATGGAGATAGGACTTTTCCTGCTTGCAGTGATCTTCATCCTTGGAGCAGGATTGGTGCTCCTGAGGGAGGACGAGAGGGAGAACGAGATGGAGGACATGAAGGGGAACAAGATGGAGAAAGTGAAGGAGAACGAGATGGAGATTGGTCATATGGATGATGAAAGTGATAAAGGGGGAGATAGTAAAGGGGGAAGTATGGAAAATGGAAAGGAAGGAAGTGCTGGAGACGTGAGTGATGGAGACGGAGGGGCGAAAGGAAATGATTGGGAACATCATCGTGAGGAAATAGGGAGTGAGGAAGCGGAGATGCGAGGAGATGCCGGGGAAATTGAAAATACTAAAATGGGGGAAGATGGAGGAGGGGAGAATGGTGATGATAGGGGCGTGGAAAAAGAAAGTGGGGGGGAAGGGGGAAGAGGTGGGGAAATAGGGAGTGAAGGTAGTAGCGATAAGGGAGAGGAAAGAAGAGTGGCAGAGGAGAAAGGAAATGATAGGGGAGAGAATACAGGTGATGGGAAGAAGGAAAGGGAAACAGTCGAGCAATCCTATGACCCAGGCTGGCTTTTTAGTTAATTGAAGCGAAACCCTCCCTCCTTCAGGGGGGAGATGAAAGCGTC
>CAZTGJ010000376.1:0-2815 GCA_964613025.1 uncultured Thermoplasmata archaeon
CCTTGATCAAGGTTCAATTACCAGAATTAAACACTTGGCGAAAATCGGTGTTTAAGATTTGTTTTTGAGAATGTCTTAATATTCCACTGATTTGTTTTCGAGCAGTGAGTATTGGTTATTGAAATGAAGTTTTTATTGTTTCTTTACCGCAATCCGGACAGGAGATGGATATTGATCTGCTTTTCCCGGATGACGAAATTGTACTGCCGCAGTGCTGACACACAACAGAAACAGCTTGGTTGGTAACACTGGCTGATGAGGAATTCGATCGAATCTTTGTGGCGTCCGAAGTATTTGTGGCGGCGTGGGTGGCATGAGCAAGGCTTTGTGAGTGCCGGAAGTCCTGAAAGGACGGCAAGGGGGGGTGGGCGGGCGTCGTGGTCATTGGGAATTCACCGGTTGTTTGTGAAGCCGAGCGGGGTGGGAGGGAGTGAGCATGTGCAGGAGGTTCGGTGGACTGTGACTCGTTTGATGAGGGGGGCGCATTGGAATATCTGCCTACCGAAAACAATGAAACGAGAAGGAGGCCGAGAACGAGAAGGAGGATATAAAATCCGGTTGAATCATTGTCATCATCATCCTCGGGATGACCGCTGACCTCGAAACTCCTGAACAGGGAGTTGGAATAGTAAACCCCGTCGTAGGCACGGATCTCGATGGTATAGTTTCCGTCCGCCATAGAGGTAGTGTTGATTTCAATATACCCATAACTATTGTACAAACCGTATGAGATGGATGCCTGAATCCAATTCTCTGAACCGCCGATACGGTATTCCATCCCCTGTATCAGAACATTACTATAGGATTGAATCGAGAAATATTGATTGGCATTGGTGGTGTTTTCATAAACGACTTCGATCTCGGGAGGGGCAAGTGATTCGCCGATGACCGTGATGTTTCTCTGAACCTCATTATTTGATCTATCGATATCAACGGTATAATCCTGAATAGATGTGCGAATACGAAGAGTGAAATTTCGAACTTCACCATGACGCAGGATGGGAGCCGTCCAGTTCATCGAGGTTTTAAGATCACCGATACTCAGTGTTGGATCCTCGGGAGAGTTATTGATATTTGGATCAATTGGCCCAAAATTTTCCGAGCCATAATATTGGGGGTCTCCATCAGAATCAATGACTAACAGCATGTTTCCTCCACTGGGTATGATACCTGGATCAGGTCCATCATTATGAAGGATGACAGAAATTGAGATATTGGTGCCGGATATCGCGGAAGAATTGGAAAATGTCATATCCCTGATCTTTAAATCAGAAAGATAGCCAACAACATAGAACTTATAGAATGTAACTGCAATTGAGGATTGGTTCAGGTAATCATAAGCGCGGGCACGGAGGGAATACACCCAAGAGATGTTGGTGGTGTCCAGTGATACCGTATAATTATTATCATTCACATTATAATCGCTTTTTATTGTTCTCCAACCATTCCATCCATGCTCATCAAATTGAGCTTGGAATACCACTCTGCTCATGCTTGGATCATCAATGATGGATGGCGCATTCACTGTAATATTGTAGCTTTCTCCGCGCTGAAGGAGAGTGACGTAATTGGAGTTGAATTTGTAGTACGGGGATTCCACAGTAAAGTTCCAGGGAGCATCCGGAGGGGTGACATCATCCACGTCGATGAACCGATAGATCCATGGGAGAAAAGAAACATTTCCCGTGATGTTGTCTCCCTCCCCCTCAGGATTTGAGGTGGTGTGGTACGGGCCGGCTGCCGAACCCCAGTAGTTATTGATGGCGGAAATCGGGTTGTCACTGGCATAGGACAAATTGATAGCCGCTTCAAGGTTGAGATAGATATTGTTGTGTGTTATGGAATTATCCGGTGAATACGATCCCAGATGGAACCACATACCGATCGTGTTACGGGTGATATGATTGCGCGTAATTGATGCATTTCTGAGGTATCCGAATGAGACACCAAGCCGGTTGTAGATGCAGGTATTCCTCTCGAAGGTATTGTGGTCTGCCGGGGTATTGAATCCTTTGTGCATCCACGGAGTTGAAATCCCAACGTCATTACCTGCAAAGGAATTTTCATAGATAAGACAGTTGTCACTTCCCTGGGAGAGGTAGATACCCTGGTTTGAGTTGTTGGAGCAAGTGTTCCAGAAGATGCTGATCTTGTCAGACCATGAGACATGGATCCCATCGACATTATTGATCACAGTGTTATTCTGTAGGTAGTTCATATCCGAATCTTCGACAAACATTCCAGTTTTGCTTTGGGAGCAGGTATTGTTCCTGATAGTATTGAAACTGCTGTCCACCAGCATGATGGCGTTTTCGAGATGATTAGAAAATGTGTTATCCTGAATAAGGTTTGAAAAGCCCGAACTGAGGATCAATCCGTTGGTGCAATTCGTGACTGAATTGCTGCTGATGGACGTAAAATTTGCTTCGATGACAATTCCCCATGATAATGTGCTGGAAATCCCGAATCTTTCGAATATCGCATAGTTGGCAGTGATTCTGACACCGGTTGTGGGTTTGAGCGGTTGAATCTTCGTGTGTTCTGATCCATCCCCAACTAATGAAATCATTTTATCGATGACGATGTTCTCCTTGTACACGCCTTCGCGGACCTGGACAGTGTCACCTGGATTTGATGCGTTTATTGACTCCTGGATGCTGGTGTAGTCCCCACCCCCGTTGACGTCGGCCGTTATCGTTGCTCCCCCCGCTTTCCCCCCCTTCCCCATCATGGGTAGTAGTAGAAGTAACAGAAAAAATCCAACAAGAAAGTCGCCTTCGGCGACAACTTCTCTCGTTCAAGGGTCTAATTCAAA
>CAZTGJ010000377.1:0-2807 GCA_964613025.1 uncultured Thermoplasmata archaeon
AGATCAATTAAGAAGGTTGGCTTTGAAAAATACCTAATAAATGGGATTGCACCCTTCCTACAGTTATTTTCTTATTGGAGTTTTTTGCCTTTTCGTTAATCAAAGCTAATTCGGTTATATTGTCGGAAATAGTTACACAATTATGTTTAACAATAGCATCTATATCCCAGTCAAATTTTCCTGGTGCGGTATGATAGATATTTTGACCGCTCACATTAAAACCTTTCGCTAAAATCAATTCCTCATACGAACCCACATCAAATCCTGATCCTTCATCAGCTGCAATTTTAACTAATCCTTTGACAGGAGCGGATTTTATTGCCCAATATATTTTATAATCATTGAAATATTTTGACATGATTTTAGATGTTTCCCTCAAATTATTGCGAAATGCCTGCTCCGAATAAATAATAGCACCTCTAAAACGAGTAGGATATTTTTTTCTAATAATTTCAAAAACATTTCTAACACTTCTCTCTTTTGTGCCAACTTTTAAAAAGATATCATTTCCTTCATCTCTAAATAACATCGAGAACTCTTTCTCTTCTTCCAAGTTATTTGGGTTTATGATTTTCATATTTTTCACCTTTCTTTGCTGAATCTTTCATATAATGGTATCGGTGTAATGCCAAGTTACCGAAAGTTACTGAACAGCGTGAAGCTCATTGAATAATTTTTGGGGGAGGGGGCAGGGAATCGGTAAGGGACAATTGGGGGAGGAGGTAGTGGGGAGATGCATGCAGGGAGGTCGATGGGGAGTGGGGATATCGGGATGAGGTAGGGACCGATCAGGTCGAGGTGATATTCGAGTGTGAGGAAAACCGGGAGATCGCGTTCGACGAGAAGCCAGACTATGAATGCATCACTTCTGAAGACAAAGGTTCGTTTTAAATTCGCTCACCCTTCGACAATCTCTCGTACCTTCTCCACAACCTCTTCGATATCCCCCCGAGTGATCCCATAATGAGTTACCATCCTAAACCGATAGGGATCCGTCCGAAGAATCTTGATCCCCGCCCCCTTCAGCCGTGTCATGAATTCCTCTTCCCCCACCCCCCCTTCATCCAGGTCCACGTAGACTATGTTTGTCATCACCCCTCCGCCCTGGTACAATGATAATCCCGGTATCCTATGGATCCCCTCTGCCAGCAGACGGGCATTCTCATGGTCTTCTTTGAGTCGATCCACCATCTGTTCAAGGGCAACGATTCCAGCGGCCGCAATAACGCCAGCCTGCCGCATCCCTCCCCCCAGCATCTTCCGGGCACGTCGGGCTTCGCGAATGAACTCCTCTGACCCACATACCAACGAACCAACGGGAGCACATAGTCCCTTGGAAAGACAGAAGCTCACTGAGTCTACATACTGCGTTATTTTTTTCACATCCACTTCAAAAGCAACCGACGCATTGAAGATCCTGGCTCCATCGAGATGAATAAACAAGCCGTTCTTCCTGGCGATCTCAGCGACCGATTCCATGTACTCCAACGAAAGCGCAGAGCCACAGCATCGGTTATGGGTGCTCTCCAGGCAGATCAGCCGGGTTCTTGGGAAGTGGACATTATCCCCGCGAATTGCAGCCTCGATGTCCTTCAGCAAAAGTGTCCCATCGGGCTGGTTTGGAATGGTATGGGGGTGTACTCCCCCGATTGCCGATATACCGCCTGCTTCGTTCAGAAAGATGTGGGAGCGATCACCCAGGATGATCTCCTCACCTCTGGCACAGTGGACCAGTACGCTCACCAAGTTAGCCATAGTGCCGCTGGGAACAAAAAGAGCCGCTTCCTTACCCATCCTTTCAGCAGCTATCTTCTCCAGCCAGTTCACCGTGGGATCTTCACCGAACACGTCGTCCCCCAGCTCGGCGTTCATCATTGCTTCCAGCATCTCGGGAGTGGGCAGGGTGACCGTGTCGCTTCGCAGGTCGATGCTCTTCATGGGATGATGGAAGAAAACGTAGTATATGAACAATTCGCATTATATGTGTTTTTGCTTTCAGAGAAACGGATTGGCGCGGAAACGACGGGGACGCGGATTTCACGGATTTGGCTGATTACGCGGATCTAACTAGTGCTGGTTTTGGATGTTCGGATGGAATCCTCCTACAGTGATCCGTTTGGTTTACCCTCACCATTAATCAGACGCCCGCACCGTCATTTCGCTTCACTTTATTCCACTGCCCCCCACCCCCCCACTTACCCCATGCCACAATATTAACGATGAAAATCCAAAGCATTATTATCTCACAGGTAAACAGACATTCAATGCCTCGATCCACCAATGAACCCGGAATCTATTTCCTTCTCATCAAACTTGCGATATCAAAGGAGATTGTGATCGGTAAACTCGGTTCGATGCAATTCAGAAAAGGTTACTACATCTACGTGGGTTCAGCCATGGGGAACGGGGGGCTCAGAGCACGGGTGGGGAGGCATCTCTCGGGTCAGAAGAAGATGCACTGGCATATAGACTACCTTCTGGAGGGGTGGGCAGGAGGGGTGGGGCAAAGGGAAGGAATACAGATGGGGGATGGTGCAATAAAGGGTGCAGAGACTATCGAAAGCAGAAAGGCAGGGGTAAAGGGGAGGAGCGACCCGGAAGTCATTGACGCACTCTTTCTTCCAACTGCAAAGCGGGAGGAGGAGTGCAGGGCTGCCCGTCATCTTGATAAAAGGTTTGAAGTGATCCAAAAATTCGGGTCCTCAGACTGTCCCTGTTCTGGGCATCTGTTCTACTCTAAAACGAAAAAGCTGGTAGTAACCCAAGTTTGACAGTTAGAATTAAATGTGCTCTTGATTTGATTTAAT
>CAZTGJ010000378.1:0-2788 GCA_964613025.1 uncultured Thermoplasmata archaeon
GGACGATTGTTGAAAAGATATCGTCGGGAGTAGACAAACGTGGGTCCCGTGAGAGAACTGGGTGAGGAGACAACACAAGGTTCGAATCGAAACCTTTAAGTAATGCCTCTACCAATCAGGAACAATAACAGAGGAAAGACAATGGCGGACATGGGAAAGAATCTAATGCTCGGGTTCATGCCCTGGTTTATCTACCTGAGCTTGGCCGGTTACGGGGAGGAAATGCTCGATGCAGCGATCATTGGCGCCATGGCGTCCATAGTCATTTTCAACAGGAAAGCTCTCGAACGAAAGATCATTCTCGAATGGGGAACACTTCTTTTCTTTGTATTCCTTCTTATTGTAGGCGTGATCATGAAGCACCCATGGTATGTTGACAATGCTTACTGGTTCTCAACTCTTATCCTCGCCCTGATCATTCTCGTGACGATCATTATCGGGAAACCATTTACCCAGACATATGCCAAGGAGAGCGTACCTGAGGAGTTTTGGGAAAGTGACCTCTTCATCATGACAAACAAAGTGATGTCATCTGCCTGGTTCATCGGTATGATGGCTGTGACGATTGTTTCTGCTCTCATCGAAGGGATCATGTCATATGTGCTCCAGGGCATGGCTTTCTCAGCTACGATCGGTTTCTCCATGTGGTTCCCTTACTGGTATACGAAGCGGGAACTGGGGGGGGAGGGGGTAGCCCAGAACGAAGGCATCTCGAAAGTCAAACATCTCCAAGGGATCGGTTACCGGGAGCTGGGACCGATCTCGTCCGCAGAAACCAAAGAAAGTAATGCGGAAACAAGCCGAACGCTTGTCATCCTCCATGGGACTGCCATGAGTATGCACCACTGGGATCCCACATTCCTCACGGGGCTGGCTGCAAAATTCCGATGTGTAATTCTGGACCTTCCAGGGATCGGCTTTTCATCAATGGCTCCGCCTCCGAAAACCGTTGAGGATATGGGGGATGCGCTCCTTCCATTTATGAATGAGATCTCAGACAAACCCATTGTGATCTTTGGGTACTCACTTGGAGGATTTGTAGCACAACACATCGCCTGCGCAATTCCTGAGCGGATCGAAAAACTCATTCTTGTTTCTTCATGCTATGGCGGGGCGAATGCCATTCCTCCAACAGATGAGACCATCTCAAAGCTTCTGGATCAGTCAGGTGACACGGAGGAACGTATGATTCGACTTGGAAGTCTTATGTTCACCGAAGGAAGTATTGCAAAGGAGATCGGACCGAAGATTGGCGACATTTACACTTCGGCAGCGGCAGAGAAGATATTCACGCAAGAGGAGACTTCGCTGCTCAATGATATTGCAGCCGGATGGTACACTGGTGTGGGGGTGGAGGAGAAACTAATGGCTTTCGAGGGGGAAGCATTACTCATCACAGGAGATAAAGATCTCATCGTACCCACAGAAAACTCTAATCTCCTGAAAAGTACATTATTGAAGGCAGAGATTGAGGTTTTCCCGAATGCCGGACATGGACTCTTGTACCAGTACCCTGAGGAGATTGCGAAGCGGATCACTCAGTAGAATGTACAACCACGATCTACAAATTCTCTCTGGGGGGGAGAGGGGGGATTGGGAAGTCATATCAACAATCGTTTCTTGATAGTGGTGGCGATTATTCCGATGTCAGTATATCCAAATTCTCAACATTCGCTTAGATGGAGCGTATCAGGATCTCCCCTGATCTACAGTTTAATGAGGGATCCTGCAAATTCTCCATTCAAGAACATCAATTAACACTAGAATTATGGCGATGAGACCAAGAGCAAAAGCGGGACTATACCCGATGGTAAACGCAAAAATGATTGTTGAGATACCAAGAATTACATATCTGGGTCCGAGGGGGTGCCGACCCGCTCGCCAAACCGCGGCAGCAGTACTTCCTGTAAAAAGTAGTACCCCTCCACCCAAAGCCATTGCAACAGGGAGCGTAAGTGGGTCAGAAGGATGGCTTAATATTATTTCAAAACCCACTGCCATGCTTATTATACCATAGATCAACGGGACATGCAGCAGACTGTAAACATCTTTGCCTAACCTGACCCGATCTGAGCCAGTTTCATTTGATAAATGCCATTCTAAAAAGTCATTGATCCAGGAAAAATAGGTCCACCAAAGAACAAAAGTTACGAGTACAGCCAATCCTCCAGTTATCATGAGGTCCATTGATCGTTCGGCTTCACCTATGGCACTAGCAGAAACAATCAGCGACTCCCCAAGGGCAATAATGACTATGAGTCCATGACGTTCTGCAAAATGGCCGGGATGTATTTTCCACCCTCGGATCTGTCCCAAATAGAAAGAGAATATTATATCAACCATGATAGAACCGATCCACCACCAAACTCTCTGCGACGAGCTGGCAAGGGCGCCAGCCAATATTGCAGCTAATGGAATTATTGAAAATACTGTAAGCTTTACCAGTGCTGAACGATGGGCCTCTCCGGGTGGAGTCACCCGGAAATAGATCGCAAGTCCTAACAATTTTACAATGATATAGGGAATCGCAAACCACAATACATCTGAATCGAAGGCATGGTTTGTATTAGCTGCCATTACAAATGCAAAGGCGGTTGCAATAAGGGTTCCTATTCGAATTTCAACGTGGTCTGTGTTGGCTGCATTGAGTGTCCAGGTAAACTGCGACCATCCCCACCAGATCAGCCAAAATATCAGTACTGACTGCATTACGTGAGAAACATCCAGATGATGAGCTGTAAAATGAGTGATTTTCGTAATCGCAAAGACAAAGACTAGGTCGAAAAAA
>CAZTGJ010000379.1:0-2786 GCA_964613025.1 uncultured Thermoplasmata archaeon
GTGAAATGTGTACTTTCCAGTGTAGGAGGGCTTCAGATCACTGAACTCTTACGGGTTTTGCCCTGTGGTGAAGAGCGGATAACTTTAAGGGAAAACTCTAATATAGACTTCAAGATTAGGGGCACCTAATTCCTTGTGAAGCCGGAGGGATATTATGGAAAACCCAGATGTCAATTCCAAGAATGAATCGAATGAAAATCAGGACAAAGTGCTGGAAAACCTCTCCAGGATCAAACACACCATCGTCGTCATGAGTGGAAAAGGAGGGGTGGGGAAAACCACAGTTGCAGCAAACCTCGCATCCTCGCTCGCTGAAAAGGGAGACAAGGTAGGTCTTCTCGATGTCGACCTCCACGGCCCGAATGTACCCAAAATGCTGGGGATCGAGAATGAAGTTCTGACAGCGGGAGATTCCGGGATAGTACCAGTAGTTGCACATCACAATCTCAAGGTAATATCCATGGCCTACCTTCTTCAGGAGAAGGATATCGCAGTTGTGTGGCGGGGTCCCATGAAGATCGGCGCCATCAAACAGTTTCTTGGAGAAGTGGAATGGGGGGAGCTGGATTATCTGATAATCGATCTGCCGCCAGGCACAGGGGACGAACCTCTCAGTATCGCCCAGGAGGTCAAGGATGCCCACGCGCTCATCATTACCACGCCCCAGGACGTGGCCCTCATGGATGCACGACGAAGTGTGAGTTTCGCACGATTGGTGAACATGAAGATATTGGGTATGGTGGAGAACATGAGTGGTCTGAGCTGCCCCCACTGTCACGAGAATATCGACCTCTTCAAGGAAGGAGGAGGAGAGCGGGCGGCAACCGATCTTGATATCCCCTTCCTCGGCAAGCTCCCCATTGAACCCGAGATCGTGAGATCAGGGGACTCCGGTCTCCCCTTCGTACTGAGCCATCAGGAATCCCAGTCAGCTCAGGCCTTTGACAGGATCGTGAAGAATATCAGCGAATTCCTTGATCTGGTTCCGGATAAAGATCCTTCGAAAGATGCTCCAAAAAAAGAAGGCCTGAAAGTCAGCCACAAAGATTGCCATGAAGAAAGGGATGCCTGCAAATCCGGGATATGCGGGGGGCACTAGGAGGATTGAAGGAATGAACCGGATCTATCTCGACAATAACCTCACTACTCCGCTTGCGAAGGAGGTGCTTGATGAGATGATGCCCTACCTCACCACCGAGTTCGGGGTTTCCTCCGGTCTCTATGAAGGATCCCTGCGGGCTGACGAGGCTATCGAGAAAGCCCAGGAGCAGGTGGCTGGAGCGATCAGTGCCGGACCGGATGAGATCATCATGACCGCCAGCGGCTCAGAGGCCAATATTATGGCGATCCGGGGTCTGGTGTATGCCAGAAAGAGCAGAGGTTCCCATCTCATAACGTCGGTGATCGAACACCCCTCAGTACTGGACGTATTCAGGCAGCTTGAGAAGGAGGGATTCGAGGTGGATTATCTGTCAGTGGACAGGGATGGATTCATCGATCTCCAGGAGCTGAAGAAAACACTTCGGAAGGATACACTGCTGGTGAGTATCATGTTCGTGAACCATATCACCGGCACAATAGAACCGGTCCGGGAGATCGCTCAGACCATTCGGGAGTTCAACGCCGAAAACGATACAAGAGTAGTGTTCCACTCTGATGGCTGTGAGGCCTTCGGAAAGATCCCGGTGGATGTTAATGATATTGCTTTTGATGCTCTGTCGGTCAGTTCTCACATGATCCATGGACCCAGGGGCGCCGGGGGTCTCTACCTCAAGAAAGGACTGAATCTCGAGGTGATGATCCACGGATCCGACTCGAGGTTCAAGTACCGTAAGGGATCGGAGAATGTCCCTGCCATCATCGGATTCGGGAAGGCAGCAGAGCTCGCAGGTTCGGGGATGGATGAGAACATGAAAAAAGTGGGAGAGCTTCAATCCACCCTTATGAGGGAGATCGAGGCAAGCATTCCCGAGGTCATGCTCAACGGGCCCCGGGATGAGGGACGGAGTCCTTACAATGTAAACTACACCTTCAACTATGTTGAGGGGGAGGCATTGACCCTTCAGTTGGACATGTACGGGATCGCCGTGGCAACAGGTTCCGCCTGTGCTTCCCGCACCCTGAAGACCAATTATGTTCTCAGGGCCATGGGACGGAAACACGAGGAAGCCCACGGCTCACTTCGCTTTACATTCAATCGGTTCAACACAATGGAGGAGATCAATGAGACCGTGGAATCCCTGAAAAAGGTATTCAACACCCTCCTGAAACTGAGCAGTGTGAAACCGGCATCCATGAGCTGAGATGCCATGTGGCAGAAGCGGTCACGGACGGATGACCCGGCGGTTGACCCGGACCGATGATCCATACAGAGTCCTTGGAACTGAACTCAATGCTTGAGAGAACGTTCTGAGGCTCAATCGACTTTTTCCAAGGCGACCTGAACATCATCGATGAGCTTCACCAGCTCTGCCGGTGTAATGATCAACTGGTCCCCGATCTCCTTGAAGATCTTCTGAACATTGTAGTTCCCGAGGTCGGCAACGGCAGCATTGACAATGGTGCTGCAGTAGTCCAGATAGTCATCGATTATCTCAGCAGTGAGAATGTTGTTCACTATGCCTCTGTCCTGTATTCCCTGGATATTTTTCATTACATCTTCTTTCAATTTATTACCTCCTGATTTGCGATTTAAAAGGATACGCGCGGAGATATTTATACTTTGCTGTGCCAACAGTATCTCCGAAAGGATTTTGAGAGATACTTCAGTCAGGTTTAACATTTTG
>CAZTGJ010000380.1:0-2770 GCA_964613025.1 uncultured Thermoplasmata archaeon
GTCCGGTTGCCATGGTCCGGTCTCCCGGGTGATGTCTGAACAAAGGGTGATATCAAATTCATCATCTATTTTTGATCCCATGTCGTACATCGTGAGCGAATGGATCTCATTCCACTGATACTCCAAGTTGTCACCCTGTTCTCCGAACACCTCAACATCATTGTCGGAGGCTCCATACTCAGGGTAGATTGTTATCCTGATCCGGATTGTCAGAATCTCCGATATGAGAAGATCGTCCATCACCATCAGTCCAAGTGTGTACTCTCCCTCTCCGAGCCAGATTGTCGTGTTCATACTCCGTTCTTTCGATTCCTGGCCGAACGTGCCATCTCCGTCCAGGTCCCAATGATAATCGCCGATGACATCATTATCCGGGTCCCAGGAGAGGGATGCATTGAGGATAAACTTCACAGGGGAACCCTCCTCCTTCAGGAAGAACTCGATCTCCTCATCATGAGTAACATTCTTCCACTTTCCCCAATACCCCACATCATCCTTGTCCGAATGAGTGATCCAGGCCACGGCCACCGGCGGATCGTTCTCTCGTGTGATGGTCATCATCAGAAAAGCCTGTCGTCGCTCAGACTCCCCTCTGCTTTCCGTATAGTATTCCGAAAGGATATAGAACGTGAGATTGCTACCGTCATCGGAGTGGTTGAGGAACACCTCCTTCGAAATCGTAATGACCGGCAATGGCTCATCATCATGGAGAATATCAACAAGTCCTCCGAAATCGTATCCCTCGGGAATCCATAATTCACCGGTCCATCGTATGTCTTCGCAGATCGTTACATTGAATGGATCATTGATGGTCACCTCGTCCTCGGAGATGGCGAATCCATGGATGTCGTTCCAGGAGTAATCATCTCCTCCCGAACTTTCATTCCCACTGGTAGCCGAGAGAGCGATATGCTGATCTGTTCCCCCTTCCTCTCCCTTCCCGACGACACGAACACGGATTTTTGCGATCGGTGAATATTTATTTCCATCTCCAACGATAAGGCCAAGATCGTACGTGCCTGGATCCAGTGTCATGGAACAGTTTTCCCCGTTCTCATTTCCGGAGTTTCCGTAGGATCCATCGTCATCGAGGTCCCATAGGTACCGCGTGATCTCATCCCTGTCCTGATCCCATGAGTGTGAACCGTTGAAGGCCAGCGTGATGTTCTCCCGATCCCCGATATAATAGGTGACCTCGTCTTCCTCGCTCATGTTCGTCCAGGACCAATTTCCCTCCTCGGCAATCCAAGGTACTGCAGTCGGAGCGATGTTCGGTCGTTCTGTTGATTTCCTGAGATAGGCATATCTTCGTTCGGTATCACTTTTTTGTTCCCTCATGTATTCTCCATAGACAAAAACCCGCAATATTCCATCATCGTCCTTATATTCCTCGAAATCATCCTCCGATAGCTGGATGTGCGGTTCCGGATCGTCAGTCCAGTGTATGCCCTCAAGTTCACCGAAGATGTATCCAGCAGGCTCCCAGGAGTCATCGATCAATACGAGTGTCTCACAAATCGTAACATTGAATTCCTCGTCAACCTTTTCTCCGTTATCGATTATTACAAATCCGTGCATGTCCAACCAATCATGATGACCACTTCCACCGAAGTCACCATTCATATCGATGTTCTCATCCGTTCCCCCGTCACTTCCGCAGTCCTTCACATTGATCCTGAATCCCAAGCTGTTTGACATCTTTCCTCGCTCATCTGCCACCATGAGTCCAAGATCATAGGAATCCCTTGCAGCAAAAACGCGGGATTTGTTCACTCCATTTTCCCCTGCCTCTCCAAAATTCCCATCTTCATCAAGATCCCACTTCCAATCTGTTACCTCATCCCCATCGGGATCCCAGGATTCGGAGCCATTGAACCAGAGGGTGATGGCCTCCCCTTTTTCGACGTAATAGGTCACGTTGTTATTCTCGCTGAGGTTCACCCACGCCCATTCCCCCTCGACTGCAACCCACCCAATGGCGGTTGGAGGATTGTTCTCGCGTTCCACATCAATGTCCTTGTATGCCTGCCGTTCTTCATCCCCATTCCGGTTATACTCAGCGAGGATGTAGACTGTGAGCTTATCCTCCTCCTGTTTGTAATCTTCGAAATCCTCTTCTGAGATCTGGATATGCGGCTCCGGGGTGTCGTCCCAATGGATGTCATGCAGCTCCCCGAAGATATGGCCGGTTGGCTTGTATTTTCCTTCTTTACTGTCCCATTTCACACCTTCACTGAGAGTGATGTTGAATGCCTCGTCGACCTTTTCATCCTCCTCCGTGAGGAGGAATCCATGGGTGTCGTTCCATGCATGGCTTCCTCCGGACGTCCCCTCCACCTTGATGCTGGAATCGGTTCCGCCACTATCGGCTTCGGAGAACTGGGCAATCAATGAGATGAGCAATACCATTATACTTACTAGCAGTATTTTTTTCAAACCTGGCTGGAAATGATCTGGCATGGATGTCCACCACCATTCCATTCACCCGATTCAAACTATAAAAAAGTATTGCTGTTTCCGGCTTCATTGAATATGGAGCGCTTTAGTGATGAACTCGAACTGGATGAATACCGACCCGGCAACGACTACAACGACGAACATACGGAGCCATTAGAGGGGGGGGCGCAAGGGTGGGTGGGAACGGTGATTATGACACTACTTTTGGGTTCTATCTATCTGAAATAGACATGGCATTGGAATCGTGATCGAGGGGAAGTCGGAATATATAATTGTCTTTTTTTCCAAATGCAGAAGTGGTCAATTTATCGGA
>CAZTGJ010000381.1:0-2757 GCA_964613025.1 uncultured Thermoplasmata archaeon
CCAGGAGATGGGGGAGGCAGAGTTGAAGTGTTTATGCTGTGCGAGGGGAAGAGGGAAGAGGAATCGGGGTGTGGAGAACCAGGAGAAGAGGGAGGCACGGTCGAAGAGGTTGTGCTGTGGGGGGGGAAGGGGGAAGAGGAACCAGGGTGTGGAGAACCAGGAGAAGTAGGGGGGAGAGGGGAGGGGGAAGAGGAAGCATGAAGATGTGGGGAGGCGGATGGAGGAGTGAAATCCCAAGCATCCGGAGCCTGATCCGGGAGCAATGGCTGGAATATCGAGCTCATGGCCTCGCTGGTAATGGTGGATTCCAGAATGGGCGGCTGATTGCTGGAGGGACTCGCTCCCTCTATTGATCCTGTGCTCCAGGTGGTTCTTGTTCTGTAACGAACGAATCCGAAAACGAATATGATCCCGAAAACGATCAGTCCGATCATGATCATCCGGAAACCGGAGGTATTGTCATGGGTCCCGGAACCGCCGTCATCATCGACATGGGAGGAACCGGTGTTCTTCAATTCTTTGATAGCAATAAAGGTGGTTACCTTGTCGTTGGTATGATCTGAATCATCAGGTGAATCCAGTGAGATCCGCAGGGTATGGGTATCGATCACGTTTGGGATGTCCCATAGGAACCAGACCCGCAGGCTGTGGCCGGGAATGATGTCGTCCATGATGGTAAGCTGTGTGAACCCGGTACCCTTTTCCTGCAGAAATTCACTCCCGATCTTCACGGTAAGGGAAACGGTATTTCCAGGAGCTGGAGCTGTTCCCTGGTTCTTCACCTCGAAGCTCAGATCCGTTGTGGTGCCTCCCTCCAGGGAAACGAATCTGATATTGGTGATCATGAGATCCGGTCTCAGATCCAGGGCAGAGAGAAACTGATCTCCGATGGTAGCGTAATTATCGGTCTCCCGGTGTTCGATGATGTTTCCGTTGGAATTGAACTTCCCATCGATGTGAGTAGCAAATTCTCCTTCTCTTATGGGTTTATCCGCATAGGCAAAGATGCTGTTACTGCCATAGGGCAAAGACTCCCAGGTGAAATTCACATCCCGATAGGATTCAGCCGGGATCTTTGTGATGGTCAGGACTGAAAGGTAGGAGCCCAGGTTCTGTTTGGGGGACTGGGATTTCCCGTTGTAAAAAACTACGCTGAAGGATTCGGTATCATCAGTTCCATCATTGAAAATTCTGAGATGAACCGAGATGGGGCTTCCGGGTGAAAGGTCTTTATCAGGTGATATGAAGAAGAAATCCGGATCGTTGCTGATTCTGATATTCGGATTTATGATCGTGATATTGAAGCTCATGGAAGCCGAGGCAAGGATCTCACGTTCCGAGACCGCGATGAGAGTTATATCGTTGTAGGATCGCTGGGGGGTGTCCATGGGAAATGAAACGGTGAATGAGAGATAGATCGTTTCGTTTGTCTCCAAAAAGAGCTTTGAATTGTTTGTGACATCCCCGGGAACAATAACTTCCCGATCCCCGATCTCATTCCCAAAAAGATCATAGAACGTATACTCCCATAACCTGAATTCGTTCTGGGAATACGTCGGATCAAAATACAGATGATAGGAGTCCTTCACATTCCCCGTGTTCCTTAACCTGAAGATATAATCGATCTCATTCACATACCGGGGATTGACACGTTTCGGAGCTGGCTCCAGCATGAATAGATCCAGACCGTAATCTGCCCGTCTAAGATTCAGTGAGAGATAGGCATACTGATAGACGAATGAATCCCCAAGCGAATCAACCCGCATATCGAGTGTGTAGCCTCCCGGATCCGTCTTCCAGTCGATATTGAGGATTACCGTCACCACCGCGCTGTCCCCGGGCTGGAGATCATAGATGACAATCGAACCGCCCCCAATGAACCTGGCCCTCCAATCCCTCTTGTTCCCGTAGAATTGATCGTTAGGAAAGTAGAGGTCGATATCGTCAGGTGCGTTGCCCAGGTTCCTGACATGGAAGGTATGGGTGATATTGGTGTCTTCGTTCAGTAAAAGGAACTCATCCCTGGATGGTTCATCGGTCCACGCTACTAAAGCATGTACCGGTTCGACCTCGACATACATTGTCTGATTATGAGTGACGTTCTCGTCGTAGAGGGAGGTTGCCAGAATGAAGAACGGATAGGTGTCTGCCATCCCAGTAAGGTTTGCGAGATCGAACTCCCTCAGGGAAACATACGCATAGAAATATCCTCTCCTCCCGGCTCCGAGGTACATGGTGTTTCCTGATTCCAATCCTTCGAACCAGATAGCACTGCTCCAGTTTTGAGTATCGCGGGACAAATGGAGTGATAACTTGTACTTATCATTGACGTTTCCGTTGTTCGTGACCTGAATTTCAAAGGCTACATCATCGCCAGGGTCTCCTTTGCCGGGGCTGTCAAAGGAAACCACGTCAACGGATTTCAGGGCATTCACGGTTAATCTCATCATGGCATATCCGTCAATGGGATCGGAAGTTGATGGGGAGGTTCTGTATTCCCCGGATACAAAGAAGGGGATCGTGCCCGATTCGATCTGCGACGAATGTGTGGGTAATTGAATGTTGAGACGGAAAACCATGATCGAGTTCTGAGGAAGCACCTGCCAGGAACTGTTTTCCCAGTAGCTGCTGAACCCATCACCAATGTCGGGTGTGTGAAGAAGGATGCTACTATCATACACTCCAGGATTCCGTATGGTTACATTCCATGTGTCTTCGGTTAAGGAATGATCAACCATATTTGAGCTATTGATTTCC
>CAZTGJ010000382.1:0-2756 GCA_964613025.1 uncultured Thermoplasmata archaeon
TGTGGCCAAGGGACCAATAAAATGCCTTATTCAAGCCTCAATGGCGGTAATACGAAAGGAACAGTTGATTTGAAAGAAACATTTAACATCTATAAATTTTTATTAGAGGGGCCTGCCATATATGATCAATCAAAGGGACATAGTCAGTGGAGGACTCGATGGTCAAGCTGGAGACTGAAAATGAAAGATGATGACAAACCTGAGAAGCGGCGTATCCGGGAGCGTGAAACAAAACGAATACAGACGGATGATCGAAAACCCACAGAATACGATATTGGGGGGGCGGAGGGGGGAATGCGAACTGAAGGAAAACACTTACTTTCCATTTTTGACGATATGGACGGGTTGGTATACGTTACCGATCCGGAAACATACGAACTGCTCTATGTGAATGACGCTGCCGCATCCCTGTGGAATGCAAAGAAAGGGGATACGTGTTTCCGGGTGTTCCAGGGCCGTGAATCTCCCTGCTTAGTATGCTCCAACACGATTATCATGGGAAAGGATCCCGGAGAAACTCATGTATGGGACTCGCTGAACTCTATTGACCAGAATTGGTATCGGTGTGTGAATAAAACTGTGACGTGGTCCGATGGCCGCATAGTGCGATATGAAATGGCCCTCGATATCTCTGATGCAAAGAAAAAGGAGCTGGGGCTCAGGGAGAGCAAGGACAAATATCGAAGTCTCATCGAGAATCTCAATGTGGGAGTGTATCGCACCTCATCCGGCCAAGGAGGGAAATTCATCGAGGTCAACTCTGCCTTATTGAAGATCCTCGGATATGATACCAGACAGGAGCTCATGAAGATGAATGTTTCCGACATCTATCAAAATCCGAGGGATAGGTCAAGTTTTAATGTAACGATTCTGGAGAATGGATCAATAACACAGGAGAGATTCAGGGTAAAGCGGAAGGATGGAACTCCGATCTGGGTCAGTGATACGGCAATGGCAGTCTATGACGAGCATGGAGAGATCAAACATTTCGATGGTATCCTGGAGGACATCACCGAGCGTGTTGCAATCGAGGAATCACAAAAGGAACTTGAGAAGATGAAATCTGATTTCATGCTTTTAGCCTCACACGAGCTGGGAACTCCCCTGATGGTAATCGATCTTCGACTGGATTCCCTGCAGGAGGAATTGCTATCCCTCAATGTTCTGGAACAAAATAATCTTGACTCCATCAAGTTCAATCTGGAGCGGATAAAGAAGCTCAAATGGGCAATGTCGAACCTGAGTCTGCTGGAGCAGGGGAAGTTCAAGCCAAAAAAGGTCCCTATCTTTGTGCATCTGATTGCTCAGCATGTAATGGATGAGTTCAGACCTCTTGCAGACGGGAAGGAAATCGAAATGAGTTTGAATGGCGCGGATGACCTGGAGATGATCGTGGCGGATAAGGAAAGGATATATGAGGTCATATCGATCCTTCTCGACAATGCATTGAGATTCACACCTGACGGCGGGAAGATCGAGATAACCGGACATGAATATGATAATAAGAAGATGAATAATAATGATGGTGTTGATGATAATAATATTGATGATGATAGTGCTGATAATTCCGTCGAGGTGGTTGTGAAGGACAATGGGATCGGTATTCCCAGTGATGAACTGAAAAGCATCTTCGACAAGTTCTATCAAATAGAGGGAATTTTACAGCACAAGGAGGGATTCGGATTGGGGCTTTCCATCGCCAAAGGGATCATCGAATCTCACGGTGGAAAGCTCTGGGTGGAATCGGAGCTGCAGAAAGGAAGTCAGTTCCATTTCACGCTGCCCAAGAAATCCAGGGATCACGAATGAACCGGTACCGGGTTTGATGATATCGCAGAACGGACTGCAGTATATGCCCCTCGCATAGATCATTCTTGTTGCTCGTTATGATCAGTTTGATTGGGTGTCGAGGTAGAATTTATTGAGGTGGCGTTTGTGGCGGTTTTTGTGGATACTGAGGTGGTTGTTGGTTCTGCTGTGGGGGATATTGCTGCGGTGGTTTTTGTGGATACTGAGGTGGCTGTTGGTTCTGCTGTGGGGGATACTGCGGTGGTTGTTGGTTCTGCTGAGGAGGATATTGCTGCGGCGGATTCTGTGGATACTGGGGTGGTTGCTGATTTTGCTGTGGGGGATAGGATGCCTGAGGCGGCTGGATCCTAACATATGTATTCGATTTTTTCTTTCCCACAGCGAAAAATAAGATCACAACAATAATAACGATGATTACAATTGCACAACAGAAAAAGGCGGCTGTACCCAATTTTTCAAGGAAATTCTCAACTTCCTCTTCAAATCTTGTTTTATAATCGAGATCGTATGTTACGCTTCCTGAAGGTTGTGCATCATTCGTATGGTTATTATCGTCATTGTCAATGATAATATAATACCATTGATCATCCGGCTGTCTCCATATATCAGTGACATTTTTTATGTTCTCTCGTGAATAAGAGGTATTGAAATCCTCACCTGCCAAGTAATGATCAGTATATTCATCATAGGACATAATATAGAAATCTACATTACCTCCTTGCGTGACGGTAAACGTGAAATCCACATCATCTCCTTGATCATTAAAAAGGAGTGAATAATCATCATAATCATCCTCATCCAGTGTAACATCATTATTTTCATTCCCTTCAACAATGCCTATGATGCCAATTGAAAAGATCATTGAAAAAATCATTAATACGGTAATAATACTCCTTACAGTTTGTTTCAAAATGCTGTTTTTCTGGAAGTATTGCGAACATTGCACC
>CAZTGJ010000383.1:0-2715 GCA_964613025.1 uncultured Thermoplasmata archaeon
TTTTCAATAAAGACAAACCAACAACTGACGATAAACATCCGACCAATGCCGATATCCCGGAGGGGGAGTTTCCCGAGGGAGCAATGGATGTCGGAGATTCTGATTTTGACACAGTAATCGGTCGATTTCCATTAGTGGTAATCGACTGTTGGGCCCCCTGGTGCGGACCCTGCAAGATGATCAGCCCGATCATCGACAGTCTTGCCCAGGCCCACAAAGGGAAGATCGTGTTCGGAAAGCTCAACACCGATGCAAATCAGAAGACAGCCATGAAGTTCGGCATCATGTCGATACCGACACTCATGGTATTCAAGAACGGTGAGCTTGCAGATCAAATAGTCGGTGCTCTGCCGAAGCCGATCCTGGAACAGAAGCTCACCGCGCATCTCTGAACAGTCACATCCCCGATGGTAGGGATTCCGGACATCCGAAATCCCGGCAATTTCTTTGGGTATCCCGCAAGATATATATCCATGGTGGATTTCCGTAATTGCGGATTTCTACTCCCACTCGAATCAATTAGTTCGATCACGGAGTGTAAACACCGATAAAGTAAGCTTCCGGAACGTGAATGAATGTATGGAGCAAGTTCTACAATAATCATTAAAAAAAAGCGGTACAGTACATCCACTCTACACATGCTCCTTGGTCTGGATGACTCAATAAAACTCAAGGACCATGTGAAAAAGCTCTCCATTCACCAGGATATCCTGTCGATCGCATGGGTACTGGACAAACCTGTGAGACTCCCTGTGGAGCTTGAGACGATCCATAACATTGCCAAGGATAATAATATTCACGTGAGACTTGCTCTGGCCAGAGCCCAGATCGATGCCGCCCTTAACATGAACGAGAATCTCCAGAAATACACAAAACAGAAATTTGTGGCTGAAACAATGGAACGTGTCATTTTTGGGGATCTGCTGCTGGAAGGAAAATTCTCGAAGAATTCCAGTTCCAATGGAAATGGGAATACCAAGAAGACCACTGCTAAGAAAACCAAAGCAAAGCCCGGTTCCGCTAAGAAAAACAAGTCTAAGGCTGGTACCAGTAAGAAAGGCAAAGTAAAACCTGGTTCCGGAAAGAAGAGTAATGCAGGGTCTGGTTCGAAAAAGAAGAAGAAATCTGCTACGATATCGGCTATTGAAACGAGAAAAACAAGCAGTGAACCCGGAAAAAGATCGTAGGATCACGAGAGGATCACGAAAGGATTGAAATGATAGGATATTACGCGAGGATTGTAAGGAGAGGATTTTATGTCACAAGAGAATACAGATACCATTCAGAAATACGAACTTATCATTATTGGAGCGGGAGCAGCGGGAATGGCTGCGGGAATCTACGGCGGACGGGCCGGGATGAAAACCGCGATACTGGACCGACAGGGGGCAGGGGGGCAGACAGGGGTTGCCTCATCCATCGAGAACTATCCGGGATTCATGGAAATCCAGGGATATGAACTAGCCATGAAATTCAAAGAACATGCTGAACAATATACTGATATCCTGGAGGGCAAGGACGTTCAGAAGATCGAACCTGTCGAAGGATCGGAGAACACACATTTCCTTATCACCACTTCTGACGGAGACAGATATCATGCAGGAACAGTCATCCTGGCCACGGGAGCCGCCCACAGGAAACTTGGAGCCAAAGGGGAAGAGGAATTCGATGGGAAAGGGGTTTCCTACTGTGCCACCTGCGACGGTTTCTTCTTCAGGGAAAAGAAGGTCTTCATGATAGGAGGCGGGAATTCCGCACTCATGGAAGGAATCTATCTCAAGGAGATCGGTGTGGATGTAGCTCTTGTCCATAGAAGAGATGCGTTCAGAGGGGAACAGATCTATGCAAAGAAGATCAATGATCTGGGAATCCCTGTCCATTGGGATTCAGTGGTCGAGGAGATCAAAGGAGAGAATGTGGTTAAAGCTGTGGTCCTGAAAAATATCAAGACCGAAGAATTGCAGGAACTGGATGCCGATGGGGCATTCATTGCCATCGGGATCGTGCCCAATAACGAGATCGCAAAGGATATTGGCTGTGACCTCGATGCGGAAGGATTTGTGGTTGTGGATCGTAAGCAGAGGACGAATATTCCGTTCCTTTATGCCGCAGGGGATCTCACCGGAGGGCTCCAGCAGATCGTTGTAGGCGGTGGTGAGGGAGCAGTTGCTGCAATGACCGCATACAAGGACCTCAGCCATCCCTACTGGGCCTGAACACTGAGAACGTAATGGCGGAATAAGCCCTGCCCTCAGAGTCGGAATACCAAGTTTCGGCGACCTCCCATACCTCTTCATTACAACTTTCCGCTTCCCCCCCTTCTTCCACTTTGCCCCAGCCCCCTGCATGCCTCCCCCCCTGCCCCAATTATAGACCTTCCACACCGCTTCTCTCTTTCCAATCAATTCTCACTCCACGATATTTTCTGCTACAGTCCCCATTTGAATTCTCATCACGTTACCTTCATCCTGCACCCTGTACCAAAAAAACTCATAATAAAGTCATTATAAAAACATAATAATGTCATATTTCGTCATAATAATGTCATAATAATGTCATAATAATGTAATAATTTCGTCATCATAAAGCCATAATAAAGTCATCATATCAATAATAATTAAGTCATGGTAAAGTCATCATATAAGTCATGATAAAATCCATATTAGCTTGTAGGGATTTGCAATAATTGAATCCGCGCATTTTTCTCCCCAGAAA
>CAZTGJ010000384.1:0-2710 GCA_964613025.1 uncultured Thermoplasmata archaeon
ATTATTACGTTCATGCAAAATGATTATGTTAACTGAAGGGATTCAATACGGGAAGTGAATGGCAATGAGGATCAATTTCTTTTTCTCCGCTTCTTCTTGAAGATGGAGGGAAGATATACCATGTAGCTCCCGTCCTTGCTGATTATGATCGGGGAGTCCTCCATGAGCTTGTCTATGTTGATCTCGTAGACACCTGGTTCCACCACATTGATGACCTCCGGTGCCTCCCTTGAACTGAGCCCCATCCACTGGACCTTCTCCTTTGTCTGGATCTCTACTGGTGCTGTCACCACCGGTTTTTCAGGTTCCTGGCTTCTTCTGAAGAGTTCTCTGATCTCCCCTTCCCTTTTATTCAGGAGATCCATCCGCTCATCGTCCGTCATGGGCTGATTCGTCAGGGTGAACTTCTTCTTGTGGCATTCCGGGCAGCCTTTGAATAGTATGTCCTCATTGAGCTCTTCGAAAACCATGCCGCAGTGAAGACATTGATTTGGCATCAGTTCCCTCCTTCGGCCGCTCCGACCTCCTCGAGATCAAGGATGTGCATGAATCCCCGGGGTTCGTCCTCCTTCTCCTCGGGATTTTCCTCCCCTGGCTCCTCTCCCTGCTCCCCCCCCCCGGAGTAGTTTCGTCGTCGTCAAAGGAATCGGATTCATAATCGTCCTCTTCCACCTCACCCTCTTTCTCCTCTCCTGCTTCTTCCTCATCGATCTCGCCGAACATATACTCAATGTTCTCCGCCACGGCATCCTCACTTTTACTTTCCAATTCCACGTTCTCGATAACATGTTCCCTGGTCACCAGCATGGTCTGGATGACATTCCCGTCCTTGTGAATTGTCCTGAGAAGGCTTGCAGGTCCGATGACTGCCATCCGCGGGGTCTTTTTCCGTTTGAGGAGGCGGTCCAGCCAGGTCCCGCCATTGTCCCGTGGAAATGCTTTTGAGTACGACTGGATTTCGATACCAATGAATGTCTCGTGATCGATCTGCATCATGGTGTGCTCTATGAGCGTTGCTTCCTCCACCGCACTCAATCCCATCTCCAGAATGAGCACTTTCCCCTCCTTCACTTCATTCAGTACGAAATCAACCCGCTCATTCGATCCCAGGGTTTCCAGGGATTCCTTCGAGATCAGATTGATGGGGATTCCATTGTACTGTTCCATATTTCTTGCTGCATACATAATATCACCTGAAGTGTTTAATCATTCCTCGGTATAATTTGTCCATATTCAATCCTGTCATTGCACTCACCGGAACCACCGGGTGCTGGGGGAATGCATCCTTGATCGCCGAACCCGAGGCATCCTCGACATCGATCTTATTGGCGATGATGACCATCTTGATATTCCGGGCCTCGAGGTTTCCAATGAGGGTAATGTTGATCTGGTTGTAGGGGTCGATCGTGGCATCCATGACCAGGAGCACCCCTTCCACATCGTCCAGCCATTTGATGGCCTCGATGATGCCTTCCGTTGCTTCCCGCGCCCGCTTCTTCCCACTGTCCTCGTCCATCCCGTAGTTTTCCACGAATTCATGGAAGTCAACCTTCGTCGCCACTCCGGGGGTATCCACAATGTCGATGCTCAGAGATTTCCCGTCATGCTCGATATTGACGTTCTGTTTCTCCATAGCATGCCTGGTCTCGTGGGGGATCTCGGATATCGGGCCCATCTCCTCTTCCAGACCCCAGTCTTGGAGAATCCGGTTTGCCAGTGTTGTTTTCCCTGCGTTCGGCGGGCCGTAGATACCCAATCGTACATGCTTCTTCTTGAAAGCTTTACCACTAAATAGTCGTTTTAAGAAATCCTTAAATCCCATCGATTTTTCCCCCCAGTATTAAATGGGCTACGGTATTTCTCTATCGTGCGTCTGGAATGCGGATGGAGTGCTAAACCGCGCTGGGCACGGTTTGCATGAAACAGACCATACTTGCTATTTATAATTTTCCTGCATGCGGATTTTCACGGAAACGACGAGGCACACGGATTTCACAGATTATGCAGATTACGCGGATTTATTGAAGTTGGGATTGTATGCTTGGAGAAAAGAAGATAATCAAGGCGGAGGGGGCATAGAGCCGTTAGGCGATGGGGGGAGGGGCGAGGGTGGGTGGGAATCAGTGGAATGAAGAGACACTGTGGGACAATGGAAGAATGAAGTGGGAGATGAATAGAGTGGGAGCGGGGAGTGAGTAATCATGGAACCGCCAGTGGATTATGGAAAACTGATTAGAGCTGCCATGTGGTGGAGTGCCCTGCCAGGAGTAACACAAATAGCGATCTGGAAGGATCTCGGAGATATTTATGATTAATCAAGCATGTCACGAAATCAAATTTTTCGATCATTACTCTGATCCTTTTAAGCTGATTCCATTTTCTCATATTCACCTAGCTTTTTTTTCCAATAATCCACATCCTGATCTAATTGAATCATAGTATTTGCGGTAATCTTTAATTGATTCAAAATTCTTCGTTGTCGGAGTGCAAAACTTTTTCCGTCAATTAATTCTGTTAATATCCGTCTTCGCATTTGCATGGGAATTGAAATGATGAATTGAATAAATCCATAACAAAGTATATTCACACCAATATATGTTTTCTCAAGATTAAAAATAACAATAATCAAACTAAATACTAATATAAGAATAGGATAAGTGAACTACTACCCCCTAAAGGGGGCAGCGTCAAAGTGTTAAAATGCTTGTTT
>CAZTGJ010000385.1:0-2703 GCA_964613025.1 uncultured Thermoplasmata archaeon
CGGCAATGGACTGACCAACGGCAATGGACTGACCAACGGTAATGGACTAACCAACGGCAATGGACTAACCAACGGCAATGGACTAACCAACGGTAATGGACTGACTGATGGGAAGAATATCAAAAGAGGTATTTCAACATCAACCCTGCGATGGCTCAATACTCCTGACCACAAAAGAGGGATTATGATCGCCGCAAGCATTTCTGCAATCCTTCTGATCGGTCTTTCGATTTTTGTTGTGCTCAATTCAGATGATGCAAGCAACATATCCATAGACGGAAAATTCAGTGATTGGAATGAATCTCCAATGTACTCTGATGTGTCGGATGATGGTAATGAAAACATCGACATCACACAGGTTTCAATGAATAGAGATTCCATCTATCTTTCATTCTTTATGGAAACCAAAGCTGATATGCTGGCAGGTTTCGGTAATGATGGCGATGTGGTACGGATTTTCATCGATTGTGATGCAGATTCAAATACTGGTTATTCAATTTATAATATTGGAGCTGACTACCTCATTGAGGTCTACGGAAGCGAAAATCGCATTTTATCTTCAGATTATTACGAATATGATCTGAACTACCGAACCGAAGAAACCCGTGGACAGTATGACTGGAATGCCTGGTCACCTATGTTTGAAGTGGATTGTGCGGTGATTGGAAACCACATGGAAACCCAACTCTGGATCGATGAGATAGATATCCCTGCAGATGTAGAACCGTGTATTCTTATCCAGAGTGCGGCCCAAAGAGGCGGCCAGGATTTCTCTCCGGTATTCACAGAATCAGGTGCCCTGACGACAGAAGTTATCACAAAGATCAGTGGAAATCTTGTTCCCTCCGAATCCACTGAAGTCCTTTCTGTCCAACTGACGAACAAAGGTATAAATCCTGCTTACGTAAATAGCATTACATTTTTAGATGAGTCCACAGTTGTTGAATCCGATATCAAGGAGGCAACATTAACAATGGATGGGGTGGATGGGTTTATTGCCCAAGGCTCGTTTGATGGTGAAGAACTCACATTCGACGTGGGTCTTACTGTAGAGAGTGTCAAGCATCTCAGCCTCCAAGTCACTCCCTCCGACGAGGCCGTCTCAGGCCATGTACTTTCTCTTACGCTAACCGAGGTTGTAACAACAGCAGGAGTGAGTTATGGCAGTGAACCGGTAACCGCCTACATTTCAGATGCACCATCCAACCCAGTGATCGATGGTCTCTTCGATGAATGGACCGATCCTCAGACTGACGAAATCGACGATGTTGATAACCCAAATATCGATATCAATGCATACGACGCAAAGGGATACCTGGAAGAAACATATTTCTATCTCCAGGTCGAGGGCAATATGCTTTATGGAAACGCTGTTCCATCCACGAAGGCAATGAACGTCCCATCTGAGAATCAAGGTTCGTCAAAGCCAAATGACGACAACCCCTCACAATCCTCTGGAACCCAGAAAGAGACACCCCTACCAATCGAGTCCGGCGAGGATGCGGTGTACATTTTCCTCGATACCATCCCGGGGCAGGGGTACGAGAATGCCTACATCGAGTTCGGTGCGGACTTCATGATCGAAATCAAAGGAGTTGATGGTGAGATCACCTCTGCGAAATATTTCATATTCTCCGGTGAATCCCCTGAAGAATGGTCCTGGGAATTCATGAAGACCGTTGAAGCCGCATCCGGTCTGAAGGAGATCGAAAGTGTAGTGGATGCGGTACCCCTGAATACGTACTTCCACCTTGTCGACTGGAACGAGCGGGAGGACAATGCGGAGATGGAAATGAGTGATATCGATTTCCCCAACACCGGTGGGACGAGAGCCCCCAGCAGTTGGCCCTCTGCCTGGTCCGACTTTGTAGACGACGCTGACACAGACAGCAATGGACTTAACGATAAAACCGAGATCATGGTGTTGCAGCAAGACACCACAGGCGGCGATACAGCCAATTACGATTTCTTCAGATTGAAGATGGCTGACACTGCCCTTGCCAATACCGATTTGAACTCGTATTGCTATGTAATGGTACTCTTTGGCGCTACGGATGACACCCCTACCTATCTTGTGCAGGCGATTTATGATAGCGGTGAGAGTGATTTTGACCTCAACTGGTTTACGTGGAATAGTGTTAATGGAAGATGGTTGCTGGATTCCACCCAATACGATGATGCTCGGATAACCGGTTCTCAATATGTGGAATTCGCGATTACTGATAATCTCCATACTGCTTTCAACAGGGTTCACGCGCTCTGTGATGATGCCCACGGTTCCTTTGATTACACAGCTTTCGGGGATGGCACAAGTCAATATGATATTACTGATCGAGGGTCAAATACTTTCAGATATACCTGGGACACCACAGGGGTTGATCCCAATTTTGATACAAACGGTCTTGACGCCGGGGACACTATAGTGATCGCCGAGAATGCCAATTTCAATGATAACAATGAGGGGAAATTTACTGTTTCGGGGGTGACTGATGAGTATTTCGAGGTTACCAATGCCGCTGGGGTTGCGCAAACTGATGTCACAACAGGCAATGCTAATGGAATGACTGGTGACCATGGACACCTGGGCTTTGTTCAGGACCCGGTACAGGGTTCCAGTGTGGGAGAAGCCGACGACATGGGCCACATGGCAGTTAATTCGGATAGCTGGTCCGACACGACCTGGACAACCTACTACGATGACCT
>CAZTGJ010000386.1:0-2699 GCA_964613025.1 uncultured Thermoplasmata archaeon
GATATGGCTACCCCTCCCCTCTTTGAAGATTTTCATACTTTATGTACTAAAATAATACACGGCTGAAAAAGAGAGGGTGAGAATGGTGAGTTGCCATATAACGATCATTTTCGGTTTGTAGGACAGATGATTCTTCGTGGGACTCATGGGATCTCAGTCGTCACTTTCATCTTCACTTTCCTTTTTCTTACCCCCAATGAAGATAGTTACCGGAAGGATCGGAAGTTTGATGGAATCCTTTTTCAGAATGCGTTTCACATTAAGGAGAGCGGTCAATCGGGATTCCATGGTGCGGGCATAGGCTTCAACAAGCTGCATGGGAGAAATGGCCTGGTAGATAAACGGATGCTTCCCCGCCCCCTCCTTCTCCACCTTCGTTCGGCTGAGAAATCCTTTTGAATGCATATCTGCCAGAGCATCCCTGACCGTGCTTGGGTAAAGACCCGTTCCCTTGGACACCTGATCAGACGTTTGTCTTCCACCGGTGACAAGATGAAGATAAATTCTGGCCTTGGTACGTGACTTGAAGATCTCGGTGACAACCTCCTCGAGATTGTCGGTGATCATATCCACCGAACCCTCGATGTTCTCCAGGATCTCCGATGGACCTGGAATCTCGATCTCGATTTTTGGGTTCGAACGTTTGACCTTGGAGATTCCGGAATTCTTCCCGTTTGGATCATCTTCAGAGTCAATCTTTATCTTGCGTACCATAGTATTTCTTCCAGGGATTTTGTGGGCCACTGTGGGACAATATTAGGAAGTATTTAAAGTTTTCCAGAAATGAAATCCCCGGCCAGTGGCCAAGCCAGGGAATAGGTCGTAATCCGACTAGTAAATCCGGAAATAGTGAACAGTCATATCCGACAGGAATAGTATCCGGACCCCTCACAAATAATCCCCCACCACAATGATTAAATATCCTCCCCAAACCCTGCAGAAAAGGGTATTTTATGTTGAAACCTCTCAATGTTATCATCAGTGTTTCAGACAAAACAGGTATCGTAGATCTCGCGCAAAATCTACGCAAAATCGGCTGCACCATCATTTCCACGGGAGGAACTGCTGCGACCCTCATGGAGAACGACATCGACGTGATCCAGATCTCGGATATCACCGGATTTCCCGAGATACTAGGTGGCCGGGTAAAGACCCTCCATCCCAAAGTGTACGGGGGACTGCTTGCAGATCGGGAGAACAAAGATCACATTCAGACCCTGGCAGACCACAGGATCAATGCCATCGACATGGTGGTGGTGAACCTCTATCCCTTTGTGGATGCCGTGGAGAAAGGTGGGGATCCGGTGGAGAACATCGATATCGGGGGCGTAAGCCTCATCAGGGCCGCCGCAAAGAACCACAAGGATGTGGTGGTTCTCACCAACCCTGCACAGTATGCTCCTGTGATCAGGGAGCTCGGAGAGACCGGTGGTATCTCTGAGAAGACCCGAAAGGTGCTGGCCGTGGAAGGATTCAGACATACATCAGGCTATGATGCGTCGATCCAGGCCTACTTCTCCAACCAGTACCAGCAGGTCCTCAGGGAACATCCCGTGGACTCCTTCGAAAGTGAAGAGGAGCGGGTTTACAACAGAGACTTCCCCCCCCGCCTTGCCCCGGCCGACCGCCGCCGGGGGAAACGGCGGTGCGGGGATAATCCCCACCAGAGAGGAGCCCTGTACCAGGAGATCGGGTATACCGAACAAAGCGTATTGAATGCGAACCAGCTCAACGGACAGAAGCTCTCTTACAATAATATGCTGGACTTCACCGGTGCCCTGAACATCGTCCGTGAGTTCGAGGATCCCACGGCAGTACTCATCAAACACAACAATCCCTGTGGAGTGGCCAGTGCCCCAACGATCTCTCAGGCCTATGAGAATGGACTGGCCTGCGATCCCATGTCCGCCTTCGGAGGTATCATCGCTCTGAACCGCGAGGTTGATGTGGATACAGCGGAACAGATACGATCATCATTTAAGGAGGGGGTCATTGCTCCATCATTCGATCCCGATGCCTTGTCGATCCTGAAAAGGAAAAAGAAGATAGTCCTTCTGGAGGTTGGTGCCATCGAGGAGATAACCCGACCAAGATTTATCCAGGTGGAAGGGGGACTCCTGCTTCAGGACCCGAACCTCAGCTCCATTTCCCGGGATGAGCTCAGGGTGGTCTCCGAGAAGAAACCCACTGAGAGAGAGATCGATTCCATGCTCTACGCATGGAAGCTCATCAAGCATATCCGTTCCAATGGCATTCTTCTGGTGAAGGACAGCCGGACCGTAGGTATCGGTGCCGGCCAGATGTCCCGTGTGGATTCCTCAATCATTGCCGCCAGAAAGGCAGGAGATGAGGCAAAGGGCTCTGTCATGGCATCGGATGCGTTCATTCCCTTCCCCGATTCCGTGGATGTGGTTGCAAAGGCGGGGGTGACCGCAATCATCCAGCCGGGAGGTTCCATCAGGGATCAGGAAGTTCTGGATAATGTGAATGGTTACGGCCTGTCCATGATGTATACCGGAACCAGGAACTTCAAGCACTGATCCGACTGGGATAATTTCTTGGTCTCTCGAATCGATCCGATACGTTCATTGAATCAATTGAAAAAATGGAAATGTGATCTACCGACTTTTTTATAGTACATAAAGTTAGCTTGTAGGGATTTGCAATAATTGAATCCGCGCATTTTTCTCCCCAGAAAA
>CAZTGJ010000387.1:0-2662 GCA_964613025.1 uncultured Thermoplasmata archaeon
GGACGCTTTCATCTCCCACCTGAAGGAGGGAGGGTTTCGCTTCAAGTAACTAAACCGATTCCACCCAAACCGATTCCACTCAATCCCATTCCACCCGAACCGATTCCGCTCAAGCCCATTACCCCCAAATCGATACCAACCAAATTCACACGATCACCCAATTACCGGAATATTCAACCGCAAATGATCACATCACCAAAGGAGAGATGAATAGTATGCAGACGATACCCCAACGATTAGCCTCCCTGAGAGAACTACTTGCACGAGAGAACATCCAGGCATATCTGGTCCCGAGCACCGACCCTCACCACAGTGAATATCTGCCCGAATGCTGGAAAAGAAGGGAGTGGATCTCGGGATTCACCGGATCAGCCGGGGATGTGGTGGTCACCCGGGACAGGGCAGGACTCTGGACCGACGGCCGGTATTTCATACAGGCTGAGGAGCAGCTCAGGGATACCGGTGTCGACCTGCACAAGATCGGACTTCCGGATATCCAATCCCTTGAGGAGTGGGTCGTTTCAGAGCTCACCCGGGGGGAAAAACTGGGTATAGATCCGAAGCTGCTGTCTGTGGATTCAGCGAAGAGAATGTCTCGAATCCTCAGGGAGAAGGGGATACTTCTAGAATACATTCACAGCAATCTCATTGATGAGATATGGGAGGACCGCCCCTCTCCTTCTCATGACCCCGTTCAGGTCCTGGATGTGGAATATACCGGTGAGTCTGTTGCAGATAAACTGGGACGGATCCGGGTTGAGCTGGGGAATAAGGACTGCCAGTCACATGTCCTGGGAGCTCTGGATACCATTGCCTGGACCTTCAACCTCAGGGGAACCGATATCGATTTCAATCCGCTTTTCATCTCCTATGCTGTCATCACAACCAAGGATACTCATCTCTTTGTGGATCCCATCAAGGTAACCGATGAGGTTCGCAGTTCACTTGGAACCGAGGTGACCATTCATCCATACGATGCTCTTGAAGGCTTTTTGAGAGAACTCGGACCCTCGGGGGACAGGATTTGGATCGATCCGGCTTCCACGAACATGTGGATCATGCTCATGCTGGGCCAGGATGTGCAGGTGCATAGGGAACGGTCGCCGGTCACTGATTTCAAATCCATGAAAAATGACGTCGAAATCCAGGGTTTCAGGGATGCTCATGTGCAGGACGGACTGGCCATGGTGCGATTCTTCTCCTGGCTGGAGAAGAGCGTATCCTCTTCCTCCTCCCCTTCCTTCTCCTCCTCTCCTTCCTTCCCCCCCTCAGGAGGTGTTACCGAGATATCCGCAGCCGACAAGCTGGAGGGCTTCAGGAAGCAGGGGAAGAACTTTGTGGGGCTTTCCTTCAACAGCATCTCCGGGTATGCTGATCATGGTGCCATCGTACATTATGATCCGACCCAGGGGGAAGGGGACACCTATCTCGAACCCAGGGGCATCTATCTGGTGGATTCGGGAGGGCAGTACCTCAATGGTACCACTGACAACACCAGAACCATCTGCCTCGGTGATCCGACAGATGAGCAGAGGGAGATGTTCACAAGAGTACTGAAAGGCCACATCAACCTTTCTATGACCCGATTCCCTGCGGGATTTGCAGGCCGACAGCTCGAGTTCCCGGCACGAAAGTCCCTCTGGGATGTTGGCAAGAACTATAACCACGGCACAGGCCACGGGATCGGCCACTATCTCAATGTCCACGAGGGACCAATGTCCATCAGCCCACGGGATACCGGGGTGCCATTGAAACCGGGTAACGTCATATCCAACGAACCGGGATACTACAAGGAGGGGGAGTACGGTATCCGCACCGAGAATCTCGTTGTTGTGGTGAAGGACAGGAACTCAGCTCGGAGGACCTGGAAATGCTGGGTTTCGAGACGCTGACCCTCTGTCCTATCGACCTGGATCTTGTGGATCGCTCCATCATGACCAACGATGAGATCACCTGGCTCAATGAGTATCATGCAATGGTCTTTGAGAAGCTCTCCCCCCACCTGGGCGATGAGAATGTCGCATGGCTGGGGAAGAAGACACGGCCCATCTAATTATTGATATTCTACGACGAGGAGAGACACGGATTACGCTGATTTGGAGTGACAACTTGTTGTCGCTTCGTTTGAGCACGGGGGATGCACGAAGTGCAGAGGTTGATTGAACACAATGTGTTCGAATCTGAAGTGGTCGATAAGCCGGGTCATGCGGATTATACGGATTTTACTATAGATGGGATTATATGGTTTGATACATCCTCGCGCAGAGATCGCGGGGATCGCGGAGGAAGTAAAGCGAGGTTAGATGGATGGAAGGGCACAGAGTCGGTAGGCAATGGGGGGGTGGATTCTCTGGTGATTCATTACTGACTGGCTCATGCTGGAAACAGGGGGTGGTGGTGAGGCGTGGGGGGGCTTGGCGACGGGGGAGCCATGCGCTGAGGGAATGAGCATTCGTGGATGGTGCTGGCAACAGAGTGAATCAGCATGCGGGGAAAATCAGGAAAAAATTTCAAACAAATTAATTTATTAGTCCATCCACATTCAAATGAATGAAAAGAAAGATGAAGGAAACCACCCGCTTCAACGAGATATTTCAGATTACTTGTTGTGTAACTTCCAAAACTACCTAGAAATGTAACTTTAAAATTACCTATCTAAATT